>CAVAJA010000309.1:0-2210 GCA_963588615.1 Lachnospiraceae bacterium
TCCAGGAGCTTTGAGAGCTGCTCACAGCCCACCACAAGCCCGTATCCGCCTTCCGGACACCTGCTTTCAAGGAAGCCCCTTGCTGTCTCCAGCCCGTACAGGAATCCGGAACAAGCCGCATTGACATCCAGAACCGGGATGTCCTCCCGAAGCCCCAGCTCCTTCTGCAGCAGGCAGGCGATTCCCGGCGCCGTGTAATCAGCGCTCACGGTTGCCGCAATGCAGCAGCCAATTTCCAGAGGATCCAGTCCGGACCTTCGCAGCGCATCACGGGCCGCCTTTGCTGCAAGTGTCGCCGTGCTCTCACCCTCACCGCAGAAATGCCGCCTGCGGATGCCTGTTCTCGCATAAATCCAGGCATCTTCGGTATCGATTCTTTCGGCAAAATCATCATTGGAAACGATGCGGCTTCCCGCTGCGCTTCCTGTCGCCAGCAACGTCAATCCATTCATACACGACCTCACAATGCCCCGATCCTGCGGAACTTCTCCCTGCGCTGTTCTCTCCTCTCCTCCGGTGAGAGAAGCAGCAGCTGCGCGAGATTTTTCTCAATTGCCATTTCCATGCACGCATAAAGCTTCCCGGGATCTTCCTGTGCACCGCCGAGCGGCTCCGGAATGATCTCATCCGCAATCCCTGCATTCTTCAGATCCGCCGCCGTCAGCTTCATCAGTTCACATGCCTCCGCGTGTCTTCCCGCATCCTTCCACAGGATGGAGGCAAAGCCCTCGGGACTGAGCACCGAGTAAACCGCATACTCCAGCATCAGAATCCGATTCGCCACGCCGATGGCCAACGCCCCTCCGGAATTCCCTTCTCCTGTGACAATGGAGATCACAGGAACAGTGAAGGTGGACATTCTCGCCATATTCCGTGCGATGGCTTCCCCTTGTCCGTGTTCCTCCGCCTCCTTGCCGGGATATGCACCGGGAGTATCAATAAAGGTCAGGATCGGGCGTCCGAATTTATTGGCCTGCTCCATGATCCGCAGCGCCTTTCGATATCCCTCCGGATTCGGCATTCCGAAGTTGCACTGAAGGTTCTCCTTCGCCGAATGTCCTTTTCTATGCCCCACCACCGTCACAGGCATCCCGTGGAATCTCGCAATTCCTCCGCAGATGCTGGGATCCTCATTGTAGAGATGATCTCCCTTCTGCTCGAAAAAATCGGTGAACAGATGCCCGATGAAATCATCAATGTGAGGTCTGTCAATTTTCCTTGCCAGGAATACGGTATCTTCCGGATCCGGCTTCGAACAAGGGCGCAGGGCTCTTGCCTTCTCAATCATGAGCTGCTCGATCTCCTCTTCCTCGGCACACTGACGTTTTCTCTCGAGAATCCGCTTCTCAATATCGTCTGCTTTCTGTATCGAATCTCGGATCATACATCCTCCTTGTACATCCGCGTCCTATCTCATACGACGAACACCGAACTTCCCGGGACTGCGGCCGGAATCCTCTCACAGATACGCCGACTTCGGCTTCGCATGAAGCTTCAGAATGTCTGTCAGGGTATCCTTCATCTCTTCCCTTGCAACAATCCGGTCGATGAATCCGTGCTGCTCCAGATATTCGCTTCGCTGGAAATCATCCGGCAACTTCTGCCCTATGGTCTGCTCGATGACGCGCGGGCCGGCAAATCCGACCATCGCTCCCGGCTCCGCCAGCGTGATATCTCCAAGGCTTGCAAAGCTCGCCGTCACACCTCCCGTCGTAGGATGGGTAAGATAACTGATGTAGAGTCCTCCGTGGTCCGAGAACGCCTGCACTGCCGCACTCGTCTTGGCCATCTGCATCAGGCTGTAAATTCCTTCCTGCATTCTGGCACCGCCGCTCGCGCAGAAAATGATCAGCGGCAGTCTGTGTTCATCCGCGTACTCAACCGCACGCGTGATTCGCTCCCCTACGGCCGTACTCATGCTGCCCATGAAAAATCGACTGTCCATCACGGCCACCACAGCAGGAACTCCTCCGATGGTTCCCTGCATGGTCACGGCAGATTCCGTCAGTCCGGTTTTCTTCTCGGCCGCCTTCAGCTTCTCACGGTATCCCGGGAATCTCAAAGGATCCGAGCCCTGCAGCCCTCTGTCCAGTTCCTCTGCGCTGCCCTCATCCAGAACGGCCCGAAAGCGCTCCCTGCTGGTCATCGCACGGTACTGCCCGCAGAAGGGACAAACATACAGATTTTCCCTCCACACGGATGTCTTTGCC
>CAVAJA010000310.1:0-6256 GCA_963588615.1 Lachnospiraceae bacterium
TATCCCATCTTTGCCTCGTCCTCCGTGATCTCGCCGTTTTCAATCATCTCGTTGAGCTTCATTCCTGCTACAACGCCTGCAAGATACCGTCCGTCATAGATGGCAGCAAATGCATTGTGGTAGTTGTCAAGTCCCTCGGTATGTGCCTTGGTTCCAGTTGCATGGCTGAACTGGATTTCCGGGAATTCCTTTGCAGCCTCAATGATGTAATCCTCATGACCGAAGCTGTCTGCAAAAATAAAGCTGCAGCCGGCATCCGCCAGCTCACATGCAGCATCGTAGCACTCCTGACCCTCCGGAATGTTGGTCTTGGAGATCATCTCCACGCCAAGCTTCTCGCAGGCTTCCTCTGCGGCATTCATGAAGTTCAGATCATAGGTGGAGTTCTCGTCGTGAAGGAAAATGAAGCCAACCTTCATGCCGGACAGATCCGTCGTGTCGTCAGACTCTGCAGCATCGGCAGACTCTGCATCCTCTGCGGACTCCTCAGAAGTCTCTGTCTCCTGCGTATCTGCTGCAGAGCTGGACCCGCAGCCTGCCAGAGCAGCCACGGTAAGAGACATCGCAGCCAGCAAACAAACGATCTTCTTTTTCATAACTCTCCTCTCTTTGCACCACTTTTCCTCAAACCGAACCATGAATGCGGTGCGGACGTGGTTCGGTCAAACCTCCTTAGCATACACTAGATATAGTATCCTTTTCCCCTCACCTCCTCAATTCAATAATTTATAGAAATTTAACATGGGTATTGCCTTTTTTTTATCTATTCTGCAGACAAAAAATCCTGACAGCAATCTTACCAATCGCCGTCAGGATTTTATGCATCCTATCATGAGCGGAAGACAATCTCTCCCGTTTCTGCGTTCATACTCTCCACAATTGCGAGGGATTCGACACGAACCCCCTTGGCACGAATCCTGTCACCGCCGCCTTGAAATCCCTTTTCCACTGCGATTCCGATGCCCTCCACGACAGCACCGGCCTTCTGCGCGATGTCCAGCAGGCCCTCCAGTGCACAGCCGTTGGCAAGGAAGTCGTCCAGAATGAGCACATGATCCTCCGGTCCCAGGAATTTCTGCGAAACAATCACATCATACACTCTCTTATGGGTGAAGGACTCGATCTTTGTTGAATACACTTCTCCATCGATGTTCAGGGATTTTGCCTTTTTCGCAAAAACAACCGGTGCATGGAAATGCTGTGCAGCCACGCAGGCAATACCGATGCCGGAAGCCTCTACCGTAAGAACCTTATTGATGGGACATCCCTCGAATAAGCGAGCCCATTCCTTTCCCATTTCATTAAACAGATTAATGTCCATCTGATGATTCAAAAAGGAGTCTACTTTTAGGATATTCCCCGCTTTTACAACTCCGTCCTTGCGAATACGCTCCTCCAACAATTTCATGGTGCTCTTCTCCCTTGTGATTCCGATGTGCCGAAAACACCTCTTCCGTGTTCCGACACACCGAATGCTGTCAGTTCTCTAAATAAGTGTCTGTGCCGTTTCCGAATTACTTCACCACGAAATTCAGGATCTTTCCAGGTACATAGATTTCCTTCACAAGCGTTCCGGCAGCAAGATATTTTGCCACATTCTCATCCTTCTTCGCCGCCTCGAGAACCTGGTCCTTATCCGCATCCGCAGGAATCTCAATGGCTCCGCGGAGCTTTCCGTTGACCTGAACACCCATCTTCACAACGGTGTCAACCGTCTTTGCTTCATCGTATGTCGGCCACGCAGACAGCGTGCAGAAGGTTCTGCCATCCGGGTTCATTCCCATCTGCTCCCACATCTCTTCCATAAGATGAGGTGCAAAAGGTGACAGCATCTGAACGAACAGCACCGCGTCATTTTTCGTAATGGTTCCGGCCTTGTAGTAATCATTAGTCAGTGCCATCAGCGCCGCAATGGCCGTATTGAACTTCATATTATCAATGTCTTCTGACACCTTTTTGATGGTCTTATGAAGCTTTGCTTCCAGCTTGGGATCTTCCTTTTCAGCGGTTGCCATCTCCACAAAGCCGGCAACTCTCTCCAGGAAGCGCTTGCAGCCCTTCAGCGATTCGTCACTCCAGGGCGCCGCACTGCCGTAATCTCCCATGAACATTACATAGGTCCGAAGTGTATCTGCACCGTACTCCTCTACGATGTCGACCGGATCAATGACATTGCCTCTGGACTTGGACATCTTCTGACCGTCCGAGCCAAGCACCATGCCCTGATAGGTTCTCTTTGCATACGGCTCCGGTGTATTCACCTCTCCGATATCATAGAGGAAATGATGCCAGAATCTGGAGTAGAGAAGGTGTCTGGTTACATGTTCCATGCCGCCGTTGTAGTGGTCCACCGGCATCCAGTATTCCAGCTTCTTTTTATCTGCGAAGGCCTTGTCATTGTGCGCATCACAGAAACGAAGGAAATACCACGAGGAGCCTGCCCACTGGGGCATGGTATCGGTCTCTCTCTTTGCCGCGCCGCCGCACTTCGGGCAGGTGCAATTCACCCAGGACTCAATTCTCGCAAGAGGGCTCTTGCCGTCCTGTCCCGGCTCAAAGTTTTCCACCTCCGGCAGTGTCAGCGGCAGCTGATCCTCCGGAACGCCCACTGTGCCGCACTTCTCACAGTGAATCAGCGGAATCGGCTCGCCCCAATATCTCTGACGGTTGAACGCCCAGTCCTTCATCTTGTACTGTACGCCCTTGTGCCCGATGCCCTTCTCCTGCAGGAACTCGCGCATCTTGGCGATGGAGTCCTTCTTGTTGGTCATGCCGTTCAGGACGCCGGAGTTCACCATCTCACCGTCACCGGTATAAGCTTCCTTTGACACATTGCCGCCCTTAATGACCTCAACGATATCAACTCCGAATTTTCTGGCAAAATCGTAGTCCCTCTGATCATGGGCGGGAACGGCCATGATCGCACCGGTGCCGTAGCCCATCATGACATAATCCGAGATGAACACCGGAATTTCCTTACCGGTAATCGGATTGATCGCGGCAAGTCCCCGGATCTGCACACCGGTCTTGTCCTTCACCAGCTGCGTTCTCTCGAACTCTGTCTTCTTGGCGGATTCCTTCCGGTAATTCTCAACTTCATCCCAGTTGGAAATCTCCGCCTTGTGCTGATCCAGAATCGGGTGCTCCGGAGCAACTACCATGAAGGTCACGCCGTAGAGCGTGTCGCATCTGGTGGTATAGATCTCCAGCTTCTCCCCCGAGATCGCATTTCCTTTTCCATCGGACACCTGAAAATCAACAAACGTTCCTTCGGAACGTCCGATCCATGCGACCTCCTGCTGTTTCACCGAGTCAGGGTAATCCACATCCTGCAGACCATCCAGCAGCTTGTCTGCATACTCCGTGATGCGAAGGAACCAGACATCCTTTGCCAGCTGCACCACATCGCTGTGGCAGATGTCGCACTTTCCGCCCTGGGAATCCTCGTTGGACAGAACCACCTTGCAGTGGGGGCAGTAGTTGACCAGTGTCTTGGAACGGAACACCAGACCATGTTCGAACAGCTTCAGGAAAATCCACTGGGTCCACTTGTAGTAATCCGAGCGGGATGTAGCAAATTCTCTGGACCAATCAAAGGAGAAGCCGACCCTCTGCAGCTGCTCGGAGAAATGTGCAATGTTCTTCTCCGTAATGATGTGGGGATGCGTGTTTGTCTTGATGGCATAATTCTCTGCCGGGAGGCCGAAGGAATCAAAGCCGATCGGAAACAGGACGTTGTAGCCCTGCATGCGGCGCTTTCTGGCCAGTACCTCGATGGAAGAATAGGCCTTGATGTGACCTACATGCATTCCCGCACCGGAGGGATAAGGAAACTCTACAAGACCGTACCATTTTGGCCTCTTGTCAAAATCGACAGCCTTAAAGGCATCCGCCTCTTTCCAGGCTGCCTGCCACTTCGGCTCGATTTTCTTAAAGTTGTACTTCATTCTGCTACCTCTTTCAATTTTTGTTCAGTTATCCTCTGGGAATGCTGACAAAACACTTCCCCCGCTTCAACCTGCGCCGCGAAGCGCCGAATTCCTCTGCAAAGCTGTGCGATCCGTTGCAGAGAATCAAGGAAACACTGACTTCATTGTGTTCCTTAGATGATAGCCCTGCGATTTATGAGTGTCAATCGCGGCTTTTGGAGCTGCGAATTAAAAAAACGGTCTCATCACCCTATTTCGCCTGTCCGGCGCATATCCTGATACAGAATTTCTTCCAAAAAAAGCTCCGGTTCCCATTCCGGGAACCGGAGTCCATGTCATCTCATAGTCATTCTGTATGTACCGTCTGTAAAACACTTTCACCCGACAGCAGCTTCGCTTTGCCGCATGGTGCAGGTTTTGACTGTTCACAACAACAGAATGTAACTCTATTGTACCTCATAACCCGTATCCAGAAGTCCTGTCGTAAAAGGAACCTGTATCATCGTCGGCCCGATCGCGTAGGGTCCGATGCTGTAGGTGTCCAGCACAATCGTCACACCGTCATCCGTCATGTACCAGATGACACCTGATCCGTTTTCGGCAGCAGACTCTGACGTATCCTTCGACATGCTGCCCTCTCCGTAAAAGATCTGCTCCACCGACGTCTTATAGTCGTCAAAGAACGCTCCGTCCTCTTCCTGCATTTTAGCAAGAGCCTCCATCACATATTCATAGACGCCATCGTAATCCGAGGCAACGCCTGAAAGCGCAAGAGCCTCTCCCGTCTGCGTGTCATAATTCCGGGAGCTGTAGCCGGTCGTCGGATGCGCTCCGCCGAAGCTTACGTAATTACAGTGCAGATAGCTCACCACCTTTTCGTCTGCCCGCTTGAGGATCACGGTGTCCTCCACCGCATATCCCGACTCCGCTGCCGGAGATTCCTCCGGTGCATCTCCGTAGTCTGCGTACAGTGATGCAACCTGCTCCTCCATCAGCTGCGACGCCTCCTTATTGTCGGCTTCCAGTGCCTCCTCCAGCGCCTCATGCCCGGAATCCGCGGCTGAAATGCTATCAAGTTTGGTTTCACAGGTGGTTTTCTGACCCTCCGGCGTCGCGTCTTCCTCTGCTGTGCTCACTTCCACCTGCAGCTTCACATTCTCGTTGACGGACTGCAGGGAAGATGCATCCGCCTTCTCCGTATATGCCGCATGTGAAGACTCTGCCTGTGTCTTCTCGCCCTCTGAGATCTCCGATTCATCCGTCGAAGGATCCCCTGTCTCCTCCGTCTCCTGCACTGCTTCCTCCTGTGAGGAATTTTTCTCTGTCGCTGATGCCGCAGAGGTAGGATCTGCATCCGCAGATCCACAGGCCGTCATGCACAATACCAGTGCAGCTGCAGCCGCTGATGCCGCAAGCTTATTCCTGCTGCTTCTCAGCGTTATTTGTATTCTTTTCCTTCGTCCATTCATCCTGTTCATCACCTGCGGCACCTCCGTGCAGTTTTAGAATCCGGCTGTCAGAATAAGATTGAAAAGATATCCGTATTCGCCGCACCGATGGTAAAGGACGCTTCCATACCATTGTGGAACAGCCGATAGTTGTCACCGCCATTTCCCTGTGCCAGAAGATCATCCACCCGGAATGCAGAAGCCTTTTGAGGTGTTCCAAAAACAATTGCCTTCACCCCCTGTGCCTTGAGACGACTCATTCCGCTAAGGTATCCGGTAAGAATTGCCGTGTCTTGATCCGCCGTGATCGTCAAAACCCCATCTGTAAAATCCGCAGTGTATGCGAGATCTGCGCCTGCCGCATCCGTCACACGATAAAGAGCAGCTTCTGCTGTCACTGCCGATATGGTTTTGGCGGATTCCTCCTGCGTCATTCCTGCCGCTGCGCTCTTGGTTCTTTCTTCCCTTTGCAGCATCGGAATCACTTCCTGTTCCACCAGAATCTCTCCGCAGATGGAACAGTGGCTGCCTTCCGTAAGACCCGTCTGCGTGTAGGAGGGAGCCACTGCTGCATCCGTCACAATCGTGTGACCCGTCGCAGGAATTTCCTCCGTTCTCGTGAAGGCATCCTTCTCTTTGCAGGTATACGTCCTGACTCCATTCTGCGTGCAGCCCGGTTCTGCTGTAATCACGCCGTCATCCCAGTCATGCACATGCATGATCACTTTCTGCGGCTCACTGCTCTTCATGTCCACGCCCGGCTCGTAATACTCGATTTTCCCATACGGCGTAAGATCAGAGGTATCCGGCTCCACTTCACGGCCGCCACCGGCTTCACACATGTTGTCGCCGTCCCCAATGGCCGCACCTGTTCCATGG
>CAVAJA010000311.1:0-6650 GCA_963588615.1 Lachnospiraceae bacterium
AAATCATCCAGGGTCCCATCGGCTTCTGGGATCCCATCGCCGGACAGCTGTTTGCCGAGCATCGTTTTGACTGGAAGCGGTTCAAATACGGCTGTGAGCTCATCCTATGGGGATATCTTCGCAAAATGGTTCTCGCGGACCGCATTGTAAATGACATTTATCTTGTCACCGATTCCTACACACAGTATTCCGGCTCCATGGTGATCCTTGCCGTGCTCCTATATGCGGTTCAGCTGTATGCAGATTTTGCAGGCGGGATCGATATCTCGCGCGGGATCGCCCAGATCCTTGGAATTGAACTGCCGGAGAATTTCCGCCAGCCCTACCTTGCCGTTTCCATCAATGATTACTGGCGCAGGTGGCACATCACCCTCGGTGCATGGATGAAGCGATATATCTTCTATCCTCTGGCGCTGACGCCCTTGTTCTCCTGCACAGGCAAAAAGCTTGGAAAGACGCGCTTTGGCTCCTCCGCATACGGCAAACACGTCAGCAAGGTTCTCCCGGCTTCTCTTTCCTGCATTGTCGTCTTTCTGGTGGTCGGCATCTGGCACGGCGCAGGGTGGCGCTACGTTGCCTTCGGCCTATGGAACGGATGTCTGATCTTCCTGTCCATGCTGCTCGAGCCCGTGTTCCCTGCATGGCGTCGGGCGCTTCATCTGCCCTCTTCCGGAAAACTTTCGGGCGGCTATCGTCTGTTCCAGATTCTGCGCACCTTCCTCATCGTCTTCATCGGCTATGTTTTTGATGTGGCGCAGAATTTCCGCTCGGCCATGGGCATGATGGCACGCATGGTAACACACTTTCAATGGAACCCCATGCTGTTTTTCTCAGAGCTCTGCAGCACCTATGAGAATTTCAACAGCTGGAACGTCATGATCATCCTCGCTGTGACCTTCCTGATGGTCCTTGCCGATCTCTACCATGAGCAGCACGATCCGCATGCAGGCGGCGATGGGGTTCGTCTGAGGGAATCCATCGACCGCGGCAGCTTTCTTAGGGAGTGGGTTCTGGTTCTGTTCTGCATGTGCGCAATCGTGCTCCTGGGCATGTATGGTCCGGGATACAACCCCGTGAAATTCGTGTACGCGAATTTCTAACCCACATGAACCGTCATTCCTTGCGTGCCTCCATGGAGCGGGAGACAGAAGATGTTTATCCCTCAGCGGCGAAGATTTCTCCCACGCATCCCCATCCGAAAATCCGCCATCAACAGGAGCAGGCACATATAGAACAGTCCCATGTTGTAAATCATGTACCTGGTCTGCGGAAAAATAATCGCTCCCACCACCATGCAGTTCACCAGGGTTCCAAGAAGCGTCAGGCCCGCCAGCCGTATCGAATCCGAATATCCTCTGTGCCTGCATCTTGTGATTCCTCCGATGAAGAGGGCAAGATAGACAAGCCACAGCACCAGCGATGCCCAGTTCAGCACCGTATTAACCCGCAGCACCGTATTGACGAAACCCTTTCGAACATTATTGATCCACAGATAGAACAACCGTCCCGGATTCTGGTGCAGGAGAACCTTTTCCAATTCCTGACAGACCTTGTCCGTTTCGATGGCAAAGGCCATGGTTCCCGGCTCCAGTTCCGCATGGTGTTCCCGCACATAGGCATCTGTCAGAGGATCCAGCACATTAAACCCGATGATATCATAGCTGTCTGCATAATGGGAACACAACTCCACCCAACCGGTCTTTTCAGCGTCTTCTTCCTGCGAATCCGCTTCTCCCATCACATCTGCATAGCGAAGCTTCTGCGCGGTCAGCTCCTCCTCGATCTGCAGGAACAGCTCCTTCAGATCCTGCGCATCCTCGCCTCCGTAACGTTCAAACAGTTCCGCGTCCTCCGCCGAAGCCGTATACAGCAGCGTACTGTCAATCTTATCCGCACTCCCCGTGTGGAAGGACCACACGCCGTGGAAAACAAGGTTATACCCGTGTCCGATCACAAAGATGAGCATCCCTGCGGCAGCCAGCGCCAGAAGATCTGTGACGATCCATTTCCCGCCCTGTCTGTGATCTTTGACAAAAGCTCCTGCATCCGCTAAAAAACAGGCTCCTGCATAGATAAGGATCGTAATTCCCAGCTGTTTGTGGTGAGACGTACACAACACCATCATCCCCGCTGATACAAAAAGGTATTTTTTCCATCTCCTTTCGGTCCGATCTCTGTTTTCCTGATCCGACGCAGCAGATCTTCGAACCGACAGATATCGATACAGGAACAAAAGGAACAGAATATAGAACGGAATGCCGAAGCCCTCTGTCATGATGCTCTGAAAATAGGCCGATCCTCTTTTTGCCCCGAAGCGGTTCAGCGCATCAACACCCCACATCACCAGATTGGCACACACCGCAAGGCCCGCTGCCGTCAGCATGCCGCTGCGTCTGCCGATCCGGTACACCGTCTTTGCCAGATACCATACGGCAGTTGCCATCACCACAGCCTGACACACGATTGCCGCCATCAGATAAACCGGCTCCTGCGCTGCGATTTTGCCGCCCTCCCGGTCGGTCAGATCCCAGCCATGGACCAGAATACTCTCCCCGAAGATCTTTCGCATCAGCCATAAAAACGTGCAGTACACCGGCTCTCTTGTATAATCCATCGTCGCATAGCTGTTCGAATCCCGGCACCATACCGGTCCGTCCAGCAGTGCAAACCCTGCATAAAGAAAAAGGTTCACAGCAAGACAAAGCCTGCTGAAAACCTCTTCTTTTTTAAATCTGTATTCCTTCATCGACTGTTCACCTTACAACATCAATGATCTGATCTTGCATACTGATTCTTCATATGATTGCTTGCATCGAAAAGCACCTCATCCAGAGCCTTTCCCGTCTCCCTGCGCAGCATCGAGGCAATCTCCTCGTTGGCTTTCTCGCGAAGCTTGGCCCTCTTTTCCGGATCTTCCTGTGCCTTCTGCAGCTTATCATATCGGCCGATGATGCTGTGTCCCTTCGACTGCACCGCCAGCTGGTAATGCTCAATGTGGTTGAGGTTCCTGCCGTAGTTCGCATCCGCCAGCGCCTCAATCAGACGTGCAGACCAGTAGAAATTGTCGGTGGACACCTCTCGCGTCGTGTTGGAAAGATACTCCGGTGTTTTCTCTACATTGGCGTAGAACGGCACCGCCGTGTTGAATGCATTGGAGCCAAAGGCCAGCCACTCCACCGCCATGTAATCCTCCGGCTCCTCGCCGCGCAGCTGAATAACAGCAACAAAATCCGTCCGGTTCACACCGATGGATCGATAGGCTCCCCGAAGAGAAGGATCTCCATAGCTCCCGTAAGGATCGTAGGGAGTTCCCTGATAATGCGACGAAAGAACATATTTTACATCCTCAACGGTAACCTTTCGCTCCGGAATCATACACCAGGGGATGTCGTCCGACATCGGCGTGAAGTCTGCCTCCGGGCCATCCCAGTCCACGGTGCGCGGGTTAAAATACCGACCGATGTACCACGCACGGGGCGTATTGTACACATGATCCGCATCATCGTGCGTTCCGAAGGCCTCTCTTGGATTCAGCAGATTCCTGCAATGACCGCAGCACTCTCCATCTTCTGCGGATTCCTCACTGCAGCAGTCTGTCTCTCCAGGTTTTCCCGACATCACCGCATCATCGTGCGAATCGTCCGCGGTCTCCCCGCATCCGCACGCTTTGCCGCAGCCCTCCAGGCACAGCGTCAGATCCAGATGGTTCTCTTCAATAAACTCCTTCAGGTCGGCAGAGCACATGAACTCCTCCTGCTCTCCCAATGCGTCTTCCAGATCCAGTACATCCAGCCCCAGCTGGTTCGGCATCATGACATAGACCTCGTCCGGCACGCGCCTCGCCATCCAGTGATGACCTCCGATCGTTTCCAGCCACCAGATCTCATCCCGATCCTGAAAAGCCATTCCGTTCATCTCATAGGTTCCGTACTGCTCCAGCAGAGCTCCCATGCGCCGAACGCCTTCCCTTGCACTGCGAATGTACGGCAGTACCAGAACGACCAGGTCCTCTTCTCCGATTCCGCCCCTGTGCTCTTTGCCGTCCTCAGACTCCCCGGCCGGAAGATATTCCACCAGAGGATCTGCTCCCAGAACCCTCTCATTTGCAGAGATGGTCTCCGTTGCTGTCATGGCAACTCCCGCCGCATTGACGCCGGAAGCTGCCCAGATTCCCTTCCCTTCCACCGCATTCGGCACTGCTGTGTACCGCATCGGATTTTCCGGAAGATCAATCTCAACGTGAGAGAGCACCGATACATAATGTCTGGGCTGGTCCTTGGGCTGCACCACAACGAATTTTTTCGGCGTATAGTGACCAGCGCCGGAATCATCGTTTCTGGCAATGATGGTAGAACCATCATAGGATGCTTTTTTCCCAACTAATATTGTCGTGCAGGGCATACTGTCTCTCCTTGTTTTCCGCGTAACCTTCTCGCTGTCTTCTGTCCGCCTTCTCTGCATCCGTCGTATCTGTGCGCTGCACCGATACCTTCATGCCGGTACATTGATTCTTAAATAACTAGAACTCCGTATCCTCAAGTTCTCTGCGTTCGAATTCCGTCTGCTCATTCTTGTTGAATTTTGCAAGCAGTTCATGAATCTTCGAAATCGGCGTAGACACACCGGATATTGAAGCATCGTGGTTGATGAAATCAATGATATTCGCAATGTACTTGCCCATATCCGCCGATGCAAACCACTCTCTCTGCGCCAGCTCCGGCGGCTGATACGTCAGATTGGTTGTCGTTACAAGATCGAAATCGCCTCTCTGATACGCTTCATCAAACGCATCCAGTCCGTCCGTGAACAGACCGAAGGTCGTGCACAGGAACACTCTCCCCGCATTCATGTTCTTAAGCTGATGTGCGGTGTCCAGAATGCTTCCGCCGGAGGAAATCATATCATCCATAATGATGACATCTTTTCCCTTCAGGTCGCTGCCCAAAAATTCATGTGCAACAATCGGATTCTTGCCGTTCACAATGCGTGAATAGTCTCTTCTCTTGTAGAACATTCCCGTGTCAACACCAAGAACACCTGCAAAATAAATGGCACGATCCAAAGCTCCCTCGTCCGGCGAAATCATGACGAAATGTTCCTTGTCCAGAACAACATCCGGGAATTTATGCATGATTGCCTTCAGGAACTGATAAGGCGAAATGAAATTGTCGAAATTCGCAAGCGGCGCCACGTTCTGAATTCTGGGATCATGGGCATCAAAGGTGATAAAATTCTTGATTCCAAGATCCACCAGTTCCCGGAACATCATTGCCGCATCCAGAGATTCCCGACCGGAGCGCTTGTGCTGGCGTCCCTCATACAAAAAGGGCATGATTACGGAGATTCTCGCTGCCTTTCCGTTGATGGCTGCAATAATACGCTTCAAATCCTGAAAATGATCATCCGGTGACATGTGATTCTCAAATCCGTTCATGGTATATGTCAGCGAATAATTGGTTACATCCGTCAGAATGAAGATGTCCTTTCCGCGGCAGGAATCCTGAATGATGCCCTTTCCTTCACCGGTTGCAAAACGGACGCACTCCGCCTTCATCCGATAGTCATCCCGCACATACCCTTCAAAAGCGGGATCTCCCTTTGTGATGTTATTGTAATTCTCCCGGAAATATGCCAGATGGTCATTGATGGATTTTCCAAGCTTCTCTGCTGACGGCAAAACCAGCAGTTCCAACGGAGCCACCGGAATCTTGCGTTCCAGCTTCTGATGCAGTTGCAGTTCAGACATATATGTGACCTCTCTCAAAATAGGTATCTGTTTCACACCGAATCCGAAGTTCCCTTCGAGAAGGAAAATCCAGATTCGGCAGGCCCGGGGAACTTGGCCCCACGGCCACCTGTTGCGCACTTAAGTGTACTTTCTGAGTCCTCTTTGTGCAAGTCCTCACCTGTGATAGGGGAAAGCATTGCGAATCCAATGCACATGTGCCGTTTTATCTCCCAGCTCCACTCCTACGACATCGAAACGAACGGCCAGCTCCCACGAAAGCCTATGAAGAAAGCGATAATAATCTGCGGTCCGGCAAATATTTTTCTGCTTCTCCCACGTCACAGATTCTTCCGGCATTCCGCTTTTGGTGCCCCTGCGGGCCTTCACTTCAAAAAACACCAGGACATTCCCCTCATATCCTATGATGTCAATCTCTCCGCTCCGTCCGCTGCGGAAATTTCTCTCAAGAATGCGGACTCCGTGTTCTCCAAGAAACGCAGCCGCAATGGATTCCCCAACAGCTCCCCGCCTTCGAAGATTCACCTTCTGCATACCCCCACCTGTTGGTAACGAATATTTTTTAATCTTTGTACTGTTTAGCAGGCACATCCACGCAGCCGCTGTCCGGGATTTTTACAAAGTGTGAAATAAATGTTCTGCGGTGAATGGGACAGGGACCATATTGTTTCAGCGCCTCGATGTGAGCTTTGGTTCCATACCCTTTGTGAGCCGCAAAGCCGTACTCCGGGTAGCGCCTGTCATACTCCTCCATCATCCGATCCCTCGTGACCTTGGCCAGAATGGATGCCGCCGCAACGGAAATGCACCTGGCATCCCCCTTTACCACCGGAGCCTGCGGAAGATTCATCTCCGGAATCCTGACCGCATCATTCACCAGTCCGTTCGGTGCAATGCCGAAATG
>CAVAJA010000312.1:0-3220 GCA_963588615.1 Lachnospiraceae bacterium
TCCGAAGTCAGCGTCTCCTCCGAGGCCGATGTCCCATCCGAAGTCAGCGTCTCCTCCGAGGCCGATGTCCCATCCGAAAGCAGCATCTCTTCTGAGGCCGATGTCTCACTTGAAATGTTCTGCAGTTCCTCCGCATGCACCGTCAACGTCTCGCCTGCCGCCGACACCATAGGCGCGACTGCTATGGATGCACCAAGCATCAGTGCAAGCATATTTTTCCAGATCCCTGATTTCTTTTTCATCCTCTATGCTCCTGTATTTTTGTGATAAAAAAGCCTCTGTCGATCTTTGCACATCCCCCATCCGCATCGGGTTTTTTCTCCAGACATCCCAACACGAATGAAAGAATTAAAAATTCACACAATGGTCCGGTTTTTCTCCGCGGCTGACCTTTTCAAAATCAGACCAGACCATCTCGTAACCTCTGCGGAATGATGCACCCGTAATTCCTCCGATATGGCAGCTCAGCAGCAATTTTCTGTCTGCCTTTTCAGGAGCATTCACCAAAGGATTATCTTTGCAAACCGGCTCTCCGTCAATGGTATCAAGGCCGGCTGCCGCTATGATGTCATTCTCCAAAGCCCAGATCAGATCCGTACTGTTCACCAGTTCTCCTCTTGAGGTGTTGATGAGGCACGCCTCCGGTCTCATTTTTTTCAAAAAATCCGCATCAACCATGTACCTTGTTGATTCTGTCACCGGAAGATGGAGGCTTACAATATCGGACTCCCCCAACAGCTCATCCAGGGGTGCATAACTTACACCGAATTCCTTTTCCAATTCTTCCCGAATCGGTGTTCTCTTGTAATAGATGACCCTGGAGCCAAATGCAGCCAGAAGCTTTGCCGTTTCCTGTGCGATGTTTCCGAATCCGATGAGACCAACCGTACACTCTCTTAGCTCCTTCAGATTGCCGCCGAGCATGTATGCTTCCTTCGTCTGAATCTGCGTTCCCTTCCTCACGCTGGCATTGCCTCCGACTACATCTCTGAGAAGCCCCAGCATCAGAAGAATGGTCTGTTCCGCAACTGCAGAAGCATTCATCGCACTGCAGTTGCAGACATAGATATTTCTCTCCGCAGCCGCCTCGATATCCACCCCCTGATAACCTACACCTTCCGAATGAATTGCCTTCAGATTCGGCATCTGACGAATCACATCTGAGGACACCCTTCCAACAGCATCCACCAATATGAATTCCGCATCTCTTCCTGCCGCAAGAATTTCTTCATCCGATGCACCAATCGGGACATAAACAATCTCATATTCGCGATATCTCTCAGCATCCGCTGTGTACCTTTGTATTCTTCCTTCCCGACCAATCTGCAGAAGCTTTTTCATTTGGCAGCGATCCTTTCGTTCTCCATTTGTTTCTGATTACACAGATGACACAAACTACATGAATTATACTCGGAATATCAGAAAAATATATCGCAGAACACAAAAAAACGCATCGATGCTGCTCGATGCGCTCTTTCCATGCAAATCAGATATCTGAACCGTCATTCATAATCTTCACAGATCAGCCCCGTTGAAAAAGGGACCTCAATGACCGTCGGTCCAACTGCATATGGTGCAATGCTGTAGGTATCCATCACTATTTTCAGCTCATCATCCACAAGATACCAGATTGCTGTAGAAATATAATCTTCGCTGTCTGAACTCTCCGATCCGTTTTCCGGTGCCCCATTCGGCCCATAGAAAATTTGTCCGACCGAAGTTTCATAATCGTCAAAGAAGTATCCGTTTTCACTCTGCTGTTCTTTCAGTTGTTCCAGAACATATTGATATAATGCATCATAATCCGTCACAACACGACGCAGTGTAACCTCTGCTCCTGTCTCAGGATCATAGTTTCGAGAGCTGTAGCTGGTTGACGGATGTGCACCGCCAAAACTGCAGTAATTGCAATGGAGATAGCTGACAACCTTTTCATCTGCACGCTTCAGGTAAATGGTGTCCTCCACCGCATAGCCGGTTTCCGCGGCAGTCGTATTCTCTGCCGTATCTCCGAAGTCCGCATATAAATCCGCAACCTGTTCCGACATCAATTCAAGCGCTTCCGTATGATCTGCATCCAGCGCTTTCTGCAGATCCTCATATCCGGTGTTCTGAATCGACAGGTTCGAAATTGCACAGGCGCAGGAAATCTGTTCCCCTTCCGGCGTCGCATCGCTCTCCTCTGTCTTCACCTCAATCTGCAGCTTCGTATTCGCATTGGAAGTACTCAGCTCGTCCATATCTCCTGTGTAGGCTGTGCTGTCTGCACCGTCATTCTCTTTTGTCTCTGCAGCATCCTCACCGTTTTCCGCGCGATTCTCGGTATCTTCCGTTTCTTCCAGTGTTTCAATGGAAGATGTCTCTGTATTGGAATTTTCATCCGCCTCAGAATCTGATGATGCACATCCCGCCATTCCGGCCGCCAGAACTGCCGCCGCAAGAATTGCTGTCAGTCGTGTCGATATCGATGCTTTTCTCAATACTCTTTTCTTCACTGTGTTCTCCTTAATATTCTAGAAATCCCAACTGTATTATTCGTAGTAGTACAGTCAGTATAAATCCCGCATCCACACATGTCAACCCGCCTGTTCCAACTCTCAATTGTCTTTTCAGATTTCCCTTGCAAGATGAAATACAGCCCAGGCCTTCGGCAAGCCTGCATAAAATGCAGTATGCATAACGATCGCAGCAGAATCCGGCAAAGTCCTCTCAGCAAAAAAAAAAAACCTTTACAATAAAGGTTTCTAAATCTAAATAAAAGGTGCCAACCAGATTTGAACTGGTGATCAGGGTTTTGCAGACCCACGCCTTACCACTTGGCTATGGCACCATATTCTGTTGCTAAGTGACTCCGACGGGAATTGAACCCGTGTTACCGCCGTGAAAGGGCGATGTCTTAACCTCTTGACCACGGAGCCGAACACTCATCCATAGTACCAGAATCGAGACACAATCTCAACTCCCGGATGCTGAAATGGGATCTCACACAAAGAACTCCGCATCTCCAGCGCCCCAAACAGGGCTCGAACCTGTGACACCGCGGTTAACAGCCGCGTGCTCTACCACTGAGCTATTAGGGCATACAAAACACCAGACGCCGTATCTCTCACAAGATACTCAAAAGCACGGCGCTCTCTTAAGCTCCGCGCTCTCAACACTCTTCCAGTGCCTTCAAAACCGAATACAGATTACCGGAGCATTTCGCTCCACAAGCATTACA
>CAVAJA010000313.1:0-25428 GCA_963588615.1 Lachnospiraceae bacterium
GCCCGGGGGCACAAGGGGGGCGGTCCTGCGCAGATCCTGTTTTTTCCTGATTGCGTTGATTCTCATTGTGCCGGCAGTGCTGCGGCAGGAGACCGGGAATGACTACCTGCGTTACGTGGAATTTTTCCATCTGGCCTCGATTGATGCGTATGTTCCGACGGAGGCCGGCTTTAATCTGCTGGTGAGGGCAATCTATGCGCTGTGCGGATATGAAAATTACCTTCTGGTGTTCGCGGTATTTGCGGTTCTCACCATTGTGCTGATGCTGGAAGTGCTGCGTCGGCAGGCAGAGAATTATGCGTTTTCCTTTTTTCTGTTCATGATGTTCGGCTATTATTTTCAGAGCTTCAACACCATGCGGTATTATCTGGCACTCTCCCTTGCGCTGACTGCGATGACCTGTCTGCTGAAGCGCCGGTATCCGGAATTCGTGCTGCTGATCCTGGCGGCGGCGTTGTTTCACAAGTCTGCGCTTGCAGCATTGCTGCTGTATCCGGCATCGATCATGAGGTGGAAGAAAATTCACCGGGCGTCCGCAGCGGGAATCGGCGTCGGGGTGCTGCTGCTGCACGACAAGGTTCTGCAGCTTCTGGTGGCGCTGTATCCGTCCTGGGAGGGTACGGAGGACCTGGCGGCAGGAACCAGCGTGTCCTGGGTGAACATTCTGCGGTGCGCGGGGGTGTTCTTTCTGTTCTTTTTCGTGATGCGAATGCAGGATGGAGCGGACGGAATGGGCAAGGCGGTCTGCGGGGAGAATTCGCAGCGAATATTGGCGGAACGAAAAGAAGATCTGCAGGAGAGACAGCTGCGGATGTATCTGAACGGAAGTTTTCTGGGACTTCTGATGTATGTGTTCGGCTGGTTTGTTCCGGAAATTTCCAGAATCTGTTACTACCTGACGTTTACGCAGGTCTTCCTGATTCCGATGCTGCTGCAAAGGATTCCGGATGGGAAAAAACGGGAGAGAAAATGGCTGACTGCACTCGTGATTGCAGCAGCGGTGCTGTATTTTGCATTGTTCCTTAAAACAGCGTACCGGGATACGATCAAGATTCTGCCTTATAAGAGTTTTCTGTTTCATGAGTTGAATCAGACACCTTCGGGAAGCGTGAATTAGAGAAGGCTGTTGTAAATGACGGAGCCAAAAATGGGGGAGAGATGAATACACCATTGATCAGTATTATTACTCCCTGCTATCAGGCAGGGGACAAGCTGGCGGCTACTCTGGACAGCATCCTGACGCAGACCTTTGAAGATTATGAGGTTATCGTAAAGGATGCCGGCTCCTCGGACGGCAGCATTGAGAAACTGCCGAATAACCGTCATGTCAGGTTGATCCGCTGCAGAGACAATGGAATTTACGATGGAATGAACCAGGCGATTCTGACGGCAAAGGGGGAGTATCTGTATTTCCTCAACTGCGGAGACAAGCTGCATGATCAAGAGGTTCTGCAGCAGATTGCGGGAATAATTGTGAAAGAGAGAACTGCTGCAGGCGGCGAAAGCAGAGCAGAAGGCAGCAGGTCTTATATTTTCTATGGGGACGTCCTGGAGGAAAAGACGGGACAGCGCGTGAATGCAAAGCCGGTTATGACAAAGTTTGCCATGTATCGGAATCTTCCGTGCCACCAGGCCTGCATCTACAGCCGGGAGCTGTTCGAAGATCGTCAGTTTGACATGAGATACCGGGTGCGGGCGGATTATGAGCATTTTCTCTGGAGTGTGATCTGTGCGGGAGCCCGGGCGGTTGCGATGGATCTTGTGGTTGCGGATTATGAAGGCGGAGGATTTTCGGAAACAAAGGAGAACCGGAAGTGTTCTGCAAAGGAGCACAAGGAGATTGCAGAAAGGTATTTTACGGCGCGGGAGCGATTCTGTTACCGGTCGGCAATGGTGATGAGTCTGCAGCCTCTTCGGGAAAAGCTGGCCTCCTCGAAAATGACGGCAGGGATCTATGACAGAATTAAAAACACGGTTTACAGGAAGAGATAAGGTTTTTACAGATGAAGGTTTTGTGGTTGTGCAACATCATGCTGCCGGTATTTGCCAGGGCAGAGGGTCTGCCCTTTTCTGTGCGGGAAGGGTGGGTCACAGGCTGTTTTCACCGTCTGGTAACGGAAAAGGTGGAGGCAGGAAAGAGCGAGAATCTGATTGAGCTGGGCGTGTGTGTGCCGGTTCCGGAATCCCTTGCGGGGTGCAGGAGAGAAATTGAAGGCGCGGTGTTCTACGGATATACGGAGAATCTGAACACGCCGGAGACCTACAACGAAGAGCTGGAGAGACGATTTGGGGAGATCCTGGCAGAATTTCAGCCGGATATTGTGCATATTTTCGGCACAGAGTTTCCGCACGCCCTTGCTATGACGCGTGTATTTCACCATCCGGAGAAAACGCTGGTGGGAATGCAGGGATTATGCGGTGCCATTGCGGATGCCTATATGGCGGAGCTTCCCTATAAGGTGCAGCGCTCCCGCACCTTTCGGGATATTGTGCGCAGAGATTCCCTGCAGGATCAGCAGCGCAAATTTCGCTGCCGCGCGGAGAATGAACGCCAGACGTTGAAGGGAGTTCTGCACATCACCGGGCGAACCACCTTTGACAGAGAAGGGGCTCTGACCATTCAGCCGGAAGGAATCTATCATCTGATGAATGAAACCCTTCGACCGGAATTCTATGAAGGAAGATGGGATCTGAACGGGGCGGAGCGGAACAGTATCTTCTTAAGCCAGGGAGATTATCCGCTGAAGGGATTTCATTTTGTGCTGCAGGCCCTGCCGAAGGTGCTGGAGGAGTTTCCGGATGCCAGGGTATATGTGGCGGGAAATTCCATCATCGGAAATGAAGGGGGACAGCTGCCTCCGAAAAAGCTGCCGGAATTTTTATGGATTACAGCCTACGGCAGGTATCTGAAGAAGCTGATTGCAGAGGGAGGTCTGGAGGATCATGTGGTGATGCTGGGACCTCTTTCGGCGAAGGAGATGAAAAAGCGGTATCAGAAGAGCCACCTCTTTATATGCCCATCGGTGATAGAGAATTCTCCGAATTCACTGTGTGAGGCGATGCTGCTGGGAATGCCGGTCATTGCATCGAAGGCAGGAGGCATCCCGGATCTGGTGGAAAACGGAGAGGAGGGTCTGCTCTTCCATGCAGGGGATGTGGAAGCTCTGACAGAGGATATCTGCAATCTGCTGGGGAATGATCAGTTTGCCTGCAGGCTGGCAAGTGCAGCACACAAGGAAGCGGTGGTGCGGCATAATCCGGATACGAATTATCTTCGGATTCTGGAAATATATCGGAGTATGATATGACGCCTACGGTCGTTTTTGCAGCCAATTACATAAATCACCATCAGATCCCATTCTGTGAGGCTCTCCTGGAACGCGTGGGAAATGGATTCACCTTCGTTCAGCTCGAGGAAATGGAGGAGGAGCGAAGGAAAATGGGATGGGAGGACAGATCGAGGGAGCTTTCGTGGGTACTGCGCTGGGAGGAAGAGCGTTTGGAGGCACAGCGCGAGATGCTCTCCTGCGATCTTCTGATCGTGGGATGGGCCCCGCAGCTGCAGGAACTGATCGCCAGGAGGATGAAACTCCATCGTCCGGTGTTTCAGATCAGTGAACGCATCTATAAGGATGGACAATGGAGGGCGATTTCTCCGAGGGGATTGGCGGATAAATACAAGACCTTCACCCGTTTTCGAAAAGACCCTTATTTCCTTTTGTGTGCAGGTGCCTACGTGGGATCGGACTATGATATCATTCACGCTTTTCCCGGGAAAAAATACCGCTGGGGATATTTTCCGCCCATGCGTGTTTATGAGGGAGATCGGCCGCCTGTCCGGCACAGAGGAGCAGGAGATGTAACGGAATTGGCCTGGGCCGGGCGCTTCGTGGAATTCAAACATGTGGAGCGGGTCCTGGCATTGGCAGATCGTCTGCAAAGAGACGGGAGACGGATTTTGCTGCACATTGCAGGTGACGGAACACCGGAGCAGTCGGAAAAAGCCCACCGCTATGTGGAGCAGCACGGACTCGAGGAAAGTGTCATTATGCACGGCTTTACCTCACCGAAGGCAGTGAGGGAAATCATGGAACAGAGCGATATCTTTATTCTCACCAGTGACCACGGGGAAGGCTGGGGGGCTGTGCTGAATGAGGCAATGAACAGCGGCTGTGCGCCGGTTGCGGATGCACAGGCGGGAGCGGTTCCGTATCTGATTCAGAACAGCATCAACGGCTACATCTACGCAGACGCAGATGAAGAGGATCTGCTGCGCAAAACAGAGCAGTTGATTGATGACACGGAATTGTGTGAACGATTTGCGGAATTGTCCTACCGCAGAATCCGCAGCCTGTGGAATGCGGAGGTCGCGGCAGAGCGGTTTCTGGTGTTCGGGGAAGCCGTTCTGGATGCATGCAGCAGACGCCGGATTCTGGCCAAAGGGGGAAAAAGAGCTCCCGCGCTGGATCTTGGAAGTGTGGAAGGATGGCTTCCGATGGAGGGACCGATGAGTCCGGATCCGTCCCTGAAGCCCTTCCTGAAGGTGCCGAGGACACAATGGGGGGAGGACTCGCTGGTAGGAGAACTGCTGTCAGAGGATGACTGAGCGGCCTGGGACAAAAAACGGGGGGAATATGCAGGAATTGATATCGGTGATCGTGCCGGTTTATAATGCAGAGCGTTTTCTGAAGGAGACGGTCGGGAGCATCTGTGCCCAGACCGATGAAAATTACGAGATTATACTGGTGGATGATGGTTCAAAGGACGGCTCGCTTGCCCTGTGCAGGAGACTGGCGGAGGAGAATTCGAGAATCCGGGTCATCACGCAGAACAATGCGGGGCCCTCTGCTGCAAGAAATGCCGGTGTCAGAGCAGCGGGAGGCGAGTACATCAGCTTTGTAGATGCAGATGACTGGATTCATCCGGACATGATTGCAAATCTGCGGGCGGGGATGGACACGATGAGGAAGGAAGGCCGGATCAATGTGCAGATTCAGATTGGCCGGGAAGAGGTAGATGAGGAAGGAAAGCCCCTTCCTGCAGCCATTTACCCGCCGGAGCAGCCGGAGCTGATCTCACCTGTCTTATTCGTACAGAGCATGCTGCTGTACACGGGAGATGCGTCACTTTGTACGAAGCTGACGCCGCGCAGAATTCTCCTGGAGCATCCGTTTGAGGAGGGTGTTTTGGGAGAGGATTTTCGACTGCTGACGCACTTGGTAGATGTGCTGGACGGAATCTACAGTCTGCCCCAGATTGGGTATCGCGTGGTTCACCGAAGGGGAAGCGTCACCAGGAGGAAGTCGGTCAACCACTTTTCAAAGGCATACATTTCCATTGTAGAGGCGTCCGATTATGTGGAAGAGGTGCTGGTGCCGCGCTATCCGAAGCTTCAGACGGCGGCAAGGAGGTTCGGACTGTATGAACGTCTGGATTACATGCTCCATGTGCCGATTGCAGATATGAATCATCAGAATCCGTTTTATATGGGGGTTCTGCGGTATCTGAGAGAGAATCGCGCGGCAATACAGGAGAATCCATATCTGACGAGAAAGAGCAGGGCGTACCTGATGCTGCTGTCTGCGGCTCCGGTGACGGTGCGCAAGGTTCATCGACTCAGCATGCGCCTCCGTGGAATTCAGGGATAAGGGAAGGAAGGCGGCCGCTGCAAGATCAAAGGCAGCTGCAGATTTGCAGCATTTGCCGGAGCTTATCATACGGAAAATATATAGAAGAGCGGGATAAGAGCGGGCATAAAACATATTTGTCTGTTCAAAAAAACAGCGGCGGATTATAATCTGTGTTTAAGGATCCCGGGCGAAGGGTGTACAGTTGTTTATTTCGGTCAGGATCGGAAGGAGAGAAACGAAGCATCCGGTCCTTCCGATGGATGAAGGAGAAAGGCAGATCATTATGGAGAAGAAAAACTTAGACTGGTCAAATCTGGGCTTTGCTTACGTGAAGACAGACAAGCGGTATGTAGCGAATTACAAGGCAGAAGATGGAAAGTGGGATGCGGGTGCACTCATTGATGACGACAAGATTGTCATGAGCGAGGATGCGGGTGTTCTGCAGTACAGCCAGTCGGTTTTCGAAGGTTTGAAGGCGTATACCACAAAGGACGGTCATATTGTGACCTTCCGCCCCGATCTGAATGGACAGAGACTGTATGATTCTGCACTGCGTCTGGAGATGCCTCCGCTTCCCGTGGATCAGTTCGTAGATTCCATTCATCAGGTGGTAAAGGCGAATGCGGCATGGGTTCCTCCGTTCGGAACGGGTGCAACCCTTTATCTTCGTCCCTATATGTTCGGTATCAGCCCGGTCATCGGTGTAAAGCCGGCAGATGATTATCATTACCGCGTGTTCGCTACGCCGGTAGGCCCTTATTTCAAGGGCGGCGCAAAGCCGATCTATGTCAGAATCACAGATTACGATCGTGCAGCACCGCACGGAACCGGCAACATCAAGGCTGGTTTGAACTATGCGATGAGTCTGCATGCAATTGTTGAGGCACATAAGGAAGGCTTCGCAGAGAACATCTATCTGGATGCGGCAACCAGAACGAAGATTGAGGAGACCGGCGGTGCGAACATTCTGCTGGTGGATCAGGACGATCACCTGGTGATTCCGAAGTCGAATTCCATTCTTCCTTCCATCACCAGACGCAGTCTTGTCTATGTGGCGGAGCATTATCTTGGAATGAAGGTTGACGAGCGTCCGGTATATCTGCAGGAGATCAAGGACGGCAACTTCAAGGAGGTCGGCCTTTGCGGAACGGCGGCAGTGATCAGCCCGATCGGAAAGATCAATGATCATGGAACCGATATCGAGCTGGCGTCCGGAATGGAAGAGATCGGACCCTGGATGAATAAGCTGCGCACCACATTGCTGGGAATTCAGGAAGGCGAGCTGGAAGCTCCCGAGGGCTGGATTCACGTCATCGAGTGATCAGAACGAGAGTCGAAACAGGAGGGATCCATGCGCTGCGGCGCATGGATCCTTTTGCTGTGCAGAAGAAAAATCCAGAAAATCCTGTGAACACTGCACTTCGCAAGTCCGGCATCTGCGTCTGCAATCCGGCGAACTCTGCACCCCGCAAGGCAGGCCGAACGAGCAGCGTATTGCTGCCCAGACATCGAAGCCTGCCGAAAATGGCGCGTGCTGTCATCTCATCGAAAGGCGCTCTTGCAAAATGGTGCGTTACGTGGTACAAAGGAGAGACGATTGTATACAATTATACGAGAGGGTAAACCGATGAGAACATATGCAGAGATGTCAAAAGAAGAGCTCTTAAAGGAAAAGGAATCCCTGGAGCGTCAGTTCAAAGAGGTAGAGGCCAAGGGCCTGGATTTGAACATGGCCAGAGGAAAGCCTTCCAAGGCACAGCTGGATCTGTCGAACGAGTTGATGGATGTCCTGAATTCCGAGTCCTATTTTAACGATGAGACAGGGACGGACTGCCGCAATTACGGTGTCGGCGAGGGAATTCCGGAGGCGAAGCGCCTGATGGGTGAGATGTCAGAAGTCGATCCGGATGACATGATTATTTTCGGAAACTCTTCTCTGAACATCATGTTCGATACCGTGGCAAGATCCTACACGCACGGAGTGAATGGAAATACACCCTGGTGCAAGCTGGATCACTGGAAATTCCTGTGCCCTGTGCCCGGTTATGACCGGCATTTCAAGGTGACGGAGTTTTTCGGCGCAGAGATGATCAATATTCCGATGACTCCGGAAGGTCCGGACATGGATCTGGTGGAGCAGTACGTCAACAACGATCCTGAGGTAAAGGGAATCTGGTGTGTGCCGAAATATTCCAATCCTCAGGGGTACAGCTATTCGGATGAGACCGTCCGCAGGTTTGCGGCCCTGGAGCCCGCTGCGCCGGATTTCCGCATTTACTGGGACAATGCCTATTCGATTCACCATCTGTACGATGAGGAATCGAGACAGGATGTGATTCTGGAAATTCTGGACGAGTGCCGCAAGGCAGGTCATCCGGACATGGTGTACAAATTCATTTCCACCTCAAAGGTGACCTTCCCCGGCTCCGGACTGGCAGCGCTTGCATCTTCTAAGAAGAATCTGGATGATGTGCGGAAATACATGTCGGTTCAGACCATTGGGCATGACAAGGTGAATCAGCTGCGTCACGTGCGGTATTTTGGCAATATGGCGAACATGCACGCACACATGAGCCGTCATGCCGCAATCCTTCGCCCGAAGTTCGAAATGGTGGAGGAGACTCTTGAGAAGGAGCTGGGAGGCCTTGGCATTGGTGAGTGGACCAAGCCGAACGGCGGATACTTTATTTCCTTTGATGCTCTGGACGGCTGTGCAAAGGCCATTGTGGCGAAGTGTGCGGAGGCCGGCGTGAAGCTGACTCCTGCAGGTGCAACCTTCCCTTACGGAAAGGATCCCAGAGACCGCAACATCCGTATTGCACCGTCCTTCCCTCCGATTGAGGAGCTGAAAATGGCTGCAGATGTATTTGCACTGGCCGTAAAGCTGGTCAGCATTGATAAGCTTCTGGGAGAGTGACGGACGATCCGGGAAGAGCAGGTGACCTGTGATCCTGAGGCTTTCGAATGGCCGGCGGATTCTTGTGACACAGAAACAACAAAAAAGTCGGACGAAATGCTTGATTGCGTTTCGTCCGGCTTTTTCTCATATGGAGCTGCAAAAACAGCATCTTTGGTTCGAAATTGTTATGAGGGATCTGAGGTGTCCTTTGCAGCTGCGGGCAGTTTCCGGCGTCCGAGCAGCTCCATGCCGACGTCATAGAGCTTTCCGTCCACGGCATCGGCAAGCCATGAGGCCATGGTGATTCCGTTTTTTACGGGCACGTAGAAATAAGGCTGACGCACGGCGGTATGGACGGTGCCCATCTGTGCCTTTGTGAACAAGGGATTCACCCAGTTGTTGATAAAAAAGGCGGAATCCGGTGAAAGATCCTGAAGCCAGTGAATCATATTCTTGGTCTGACGGTAGAAGGCACTCCTCACACCGGCGGTGGTCTGGTAGACCTTTGTCGTCATGTCATTGTAATAGGCCGACAGAAGATAATCGTGGGTAGAGGTCGCGTATAAAATTCGGAATTTTCCCGGATGGCTCTTCAGCAGGCTGTTGTACCAGTCGTAGGTGATGTTGGGAGTTTCCAATGCGCCCCAGACGGAAGGGGCGGCCCCCCAGAAATCTCTGGCAATGCTCTGCCAGCTGCGGCACAGAAGCTGCGCACTGTCGGAGAACAGGGTGATGTCCGAAACCTGCGGATACCAGTCATCGACAATGGTGCCGGCACATGCAGGAACGGCAAAGCCGCCCGCGGAATCTCCGGCAATGAGGAGTTTATCCGGATTCGGGAAATAGCTCCTGCAGACGCGGAGCGCCGCCTGTACATTGGCGGCTCCGTGGCAGTGCAGAATCTGCGGAGTGCCTGCCTCGTCGATGTAGGGGACATCGCGGTTTCCAACGTGAAAATCACCGGTCGTATAGGGAATCACGAGGAAGTTCCAATCCCGAAAAGGATTGTGTGCCGTGTCGGCCTCGGTGATGCCGATATTGATGTTCATGAGCTGCGTGATGGGACGCAGATTATTCCAGTAAAAATTGGGCTCGCCGGCTGCCATTCGGGAGCCGGTCACAGGTCTTGCAGCAGTGTATTCGTTCCAGGCAACTCCGCCTCCGGACAGAAAGATCACGAGATGGTCTTCGGATCCTTTTTTGAGGTAGCAATGAAACGGGGATCCGTCGCCGGAGAGTCCGTCCGCAAGGGGAATGCGATACCATGTATGCGGTACAAGTCCCGTGGTTTCCGGAATCGGAGGTTCTCCATGCTGTTCGACAAGGGCACTGAGTGAGTGTTCAACAACGCTTCCTGCGTTGGCCATCAGTATTTCGGCCTTATCGGCCAAATGCCGGTTTCGGGTATGAAGATGCTGCACAACGGCCTGCCTTCGCTGCCTGGCCTGCTTCAGAGCGTCGGAAGTGTCGATATTCGTATGAGTGTTTTTACGGGTGCTCTTCGTCTTGTCCGCTGTATCGGACTTTGCAGAAGCTGTTTTTCTGGTAGCCATGATCTCCCCTCCCTGCGGTGAAAAGCTTTATTCATTATAGACGCAGGCGGCAAACAAAAACACTGCCGCTGATATCATCAGGATACGCAGCAGCAGTGAAAGTTGTTACAAGTTTGTAATGGAGCTTGGAATCGGTGCTGCACATCTCGAATTTGCTTCGCAAATCCTCGATGACTGCGGGTTACAGGTTAAACCATTTCCCGGCAGCACGCTTGAGATCGTTGAATCGGAAGATGACAACAGCGGCACCCAGAACAATAAGGAGCAGAATGCTGGCAACGGCCGGAAGAGGGTACGGATTCGCTCCCACAGCGATGCCGATGATCTGGAGGAAAGAGAGGAGCACATTCCAGAAGAGGTACATCACGTAAGTCTCCAGCGGAATCCGGCAGGACCTTGCGACCAGAACCGTGGCATAGGCCAGCAGAACGAAGGCGATGGGAAGAACCCAGGCAAGAGACCAGCCGTGGTTTCCGGTATTGACGTCGGAAATTACGATGAGAACCATCAGAATATAAATCTGCACCACCATGGTTTTCATGATGTTGTTGCGAAACCACGACATGACCAGAAGATCCGCCCAGGCCACAACGGCGATGATGGACAGGATGGCAACCGGTGCGGTCGGTCCCAACAGGTAGCGCAGGAATCCCAGCAGCAGCTCGGCACAGACGACAATGAAGGTTACGAGCTTGAAAAAAGACAGGCCGCTGACCTTGGGCTGGGGCAGTACGGCAAAGGGTTCTCCTTCGGGTTCTCCCTGGAGCTTTCCCTGACAAAGGGGGCAGCAGCACTTGGACCCGCGAATGTTGATTTTACATTTCGGACAATATTGCATAGTTCCTCACTTTCTACTACAGACAGCACTAGGCGTTGAAATCATTGGTGGCCAGTTCCACGGACAGACCGAGGGCTGTCAGGCGGCGATAGAAGCGCAGCATCACATCGTGGTTGACGTAGCCGCCGGCAGAGCCGAGGCAGAGCTTATCCTTATAGGTTGCGATGGTAACCTGTGTAGCCGGTGCGGTCATAAAGGCTGCGAAATGATCGATATAGTCCTCAATCTCCGGCGCCATGCGGATCTTTTCCAGATTGGAAAGCGTGGCGGTTACGCCGCTGTGAGCTTTGCCGAGGAAATACGTCAGGGCGGGCTCCTTCAAAAACAGGGGGACCACCTTTACCAGATAATTCCCGACAAGCTTTGTGTAGGAGTTCATAGTTGCAGCAACCTTGTCCGGGGTCAGCTGGTCACCGAAGGACTGACGAACCTTGTCGATGATGCTCTCGAGGGAGCCGTCAAATTCCTTCGCATCGTAAGTGATGTTGATCACTCCGAAGAAATTTCTGGCCGTATCGGAAGGGAAAAACTGTCGAAGGTTTACCGGCACGCTGATGACGATCGGCCGCCTTCTGTCCCGAACGGACATGCCGTCGATTACGGCGGCAATGTAGATGGAGGTGAGGAGAACCCCAACCGTAGTGTGGTATTGGTGAGCTAAATCGACAAAGGCTCTGGCAGAGACAATTCCTTCCACCAGGTGGTTGTGTCCGTTCTCATCCATTTCACCCCTCAGCTGATAGGCCTTAACAGAGGTCATCTGTTTGAGTTGGGAGCTCTTCATGCGCTGGTAATACTGTGTAAACGCATCCGTGGATTTCTCTGTCGTGGAGGAAACATCGGAGGCGGCATCGGTGACTTCGATGCCGTGTACGAGGGACAGATATCTGGTCAGAAGCTTCCGGAAGAAAACAAAGGCACCGGTTCCGTCTGCCAGAACATGGAACATCTCCAGATTGATGCGATTTCTGTGATAGGTTACGCGGTAGAGGAGACTGCGCAGTCCCGGATAGTACAGGGGAGCCAGTGCAGGGATGGTGTCCTCTTTTACCTCTGCAGTTTCGTCCAGACCATCCAGGTAGTACCAAAACAGTCCCTTTCGAAGGGCACAGTTAAAATGCGGGAATTCGTCAATGGTTTCATCGAGTGCCTGCTGGAGGAACTTTGGCTGTACAGGTTCCGTCAGTTCGCAGACGAGTCGGAAAACGCGCGTGTCAAATCCGTGCGCGGAACAGGGAACAATGATTGCGGCGTTGTCCAGCTGATACCATCTTCGGGGGCCGGAGTGTGTGGTTGTATTCTTCATTCTTAATCTTAACGTCCTTGTATGAATGCGCTGATAATGCACATGGTTGATTTCTTTCAAAACCTCATCATAGCATAGGATCTGAAAAATGGTATGGGACAAGTGCCGGCGTCTGTTACATGACAGATTCGGAAGAAGGCAATGATTCTGCACATTGCGGTGTGGTGCGAGGGGCGTCGATTTGCTGTGATTGTGGTGGCGATGCTCCCGAGGGTGGTGGTATATTTTGGGTAAACAGATCGTGATCGGTCTGATGGTGCCATCAGGGGATAAGGAGGTGTCCGATGAAAATTTATCAGGTAACAGATCCGGAATTTGCAGAATACGGAAAAGTGATCCGCGGTGTGGATACAAGGCCCATCGTGGAGGCACTGAAGGAGTACACTCCGCTCCCGGAGGGGACGGCTTATGTGGCAGAGGAAGCGGCACTGCAGAATCTGGAAGCGAGTGTGAAGCTGGGGCCTACGATGTTCGGCGGTCTTCCGGTGCAGTTTGGGTGGTGCAATGGGCATAATACAAAGCTGAACTGTCTGGAGTACCATCGCAGCAGTGAATTTAACCTGGGAACGGAGGATTTCGTACTGCTTTTGGGAAAAGAGTGCGACATCACCGCAGACTGGAAACTGGACACGGCATCTGTCAAGGCGTTCCGTGTGCCTGCCGGCGTGCTGGTGGAGGTGTTCGCAACGTCGCTTCACTATGCCCCCTGTCACACAGATTCTGAAAAGGGCTTCAAGGTTCTGGTGGCTCTTCCGAAGGGAACCAATGTGGGAACGTGTCAGACTGCAGGGGAGAGCGGGGAAGACAGGCTTCTTCGGATGACCAACAAGTGGCTCATTGCGCATCCGGATTCAGCTGAGGCATCGGACGGCGCATGGATCGGTCTCACAGGGGAGAACATTGATATCGCGGACAGCATTTGATGCATCGCGAATGATCGGCATGTGTGAGCAGAGAACAGCACTGCCAGGGATGATGAAATGGGACAGGAACGGATCATTCTCCATGTAGATGTGAACAGTGCATTCCTCTCGTGGTCTGCTGTAAAGCGGCTGCGGGAGGATCCTTTTTGCGTGGATTTAAGAACGGTTCCTTCTGCTGTGGGAGGAAGCGTGGAGACGAGGCATGGCATTATCACGGCCAAATCCATTCCGGCGAAGAAATTCGGAATCACCACGGGAGAGCCGGTGGTAAAGGCGTTGCAGAAGTGTCCGGGGTTAATTCTGGTTTCATCGGATTGGGAAGCATATCGTGAGTATTCTGGAGCTTTTATCGGCATCCTGCGTGAATTCTCGGGGCTGGTGCAGCAGGCATCTGTGGATGAGGCCTATGTGGATGTGACGGAGGCGGCAGCGGCCTGCGCAAAGGAAAGGGAGTGCGGACAACGGGATGCAGCAGTCCGGCTGGCAGATCAAATCCGCAGGCAGGTGTACAGGCAGCTCGGATTCACGGTAAACGTGGGAATCTCCTCCAATAAGCTTCTGGCCAAGATGGCCAGCGATTTTGAAAAGCCGGACAGAACCCATACGCTGTGGCCGGAGGAGATTCCGGACAAGATGTGGCCGCTTCCCATTGAATCGCTCTACGGATGCGGCGGGAAAACGTCGGAAAGGCTTGCCGGAATCGGCATCATCACTATAAAAGATGCGGCAGCGGCGGATTTGAATCTGCTGCAGTCCTTTCTGGGGGAAAAAAGCGGTGAGTACATTTATCGCGCCAGCCGCGGCTTGGGAAGTGACGAGCTTTCGACACAGAGCGAGGATGCGAAAAGTTATTCCAATGAGGTGACAACTGCGGAGGATGTGACACTGCAGAACTATGATCAGCTGGTTCCGCCGATCCTGTCACGGCTGTCCGAAAAGGTATCGGAGCGGCTGAAGCGGGACGGAGTCTACGGCAGTACCGTCACGGTGACGATAAAAACTAACGATTTTCACCGTCACACCAGGCAGACAGGGCTTGAGACGTCCACCAATGAGGCTTTGGTAATCTGCGGCAGGGCCGGAGATTTGCTGAAGGGACTTTTGTATGAGCGAAACGGCATCTTTGACCGGGGAAAAGGGGTTCGGCTCATCGGCGTGGGAGTCAGTTCACTGGACCACGGAGAATACCGGCAGATGGACCTGGAGGGATTCCTGCGGGAGCAGGAGTCGCAGAGAAGGGAGCGCAGAAGGAAGGAACAGGAGGAGACTCATCGGCGTGTCCTGCAGGAAAAAAAGAAAAGGCTGGAGGGCATGATGCAGCAGGTGAGACAAAAGTATGGGGAGGACAAGATTCACAGGGGGATGTGAGCTTTTCCCGGTGCAGGGTGAGTGTTCGAAGGTATGCAGATGGACTCTGGGCGCTCAGCGGATGTTGTGCTTTCGAACATACCACTCATAGTAGATGAAAAACGCAATGCTGGAGATGATCCAGCTGATGGGGTAGCTGGCCATCACGGTATTCATGGAGTGGTGTGCCGGCACCATGGTGTAGATCCAGACGACGCGAATGACGCATACGCCGAGAACGGTTATGATGGTCGGAATCAGCGCATCCCCCATTCCCTGCAGCACGCCGGAGAAGATTTCAATGGCAATATAGGTGATGAAGATAGGAGCCATAAATTCCGCAATGGCGACGCTCTGACGAATGACCTCCGGATCACTGGTGAAGATTCTGACGAAGAAATTGCGCCCCGACAGTATGATGGTGCACATGACAACATTGAAAAGAGCCGTGATCAGCAGGGCCTGACGCGTACATTTGCGAACGCGGTCCTTTTTGCCGGCGCCATAGTTCTGTCCTACCACGGTTGTGGTGGCGATACCGAGAGAGTTGATGATCATCCAGAAGATGGAATCAACTTTCCCCCAGACGGTCCAGGCTGCTACGGTATCTGTTCCAAAACCGTTGATGGCAGTCTGAATCAGCACATTGGAGAAGGAATACATCAGGGAGCGGAAAGCGGCCGGAATGCCGATGCTGAGAATTTTCTGAGCGTAGAAGGCATCCAGACGCAGTTCATCGAAGGAAACACGGACGGCACTGTCCGTCCGAAGCAGGAACAAAAAAGCCCCGACAGCGCTGGCGTACTGAGAGAGAATGGTGGCCAGCGCGGCGCCGGAAACACCCATGTGCAGGACGACGATGAAAAAGAGATCCAGAACAATGTTGGAGACGGTTCCGATGACCAGATAGAGGAACGGGCGGCGGGAATCGCCCACCGCGCGCAGAATGGAGGCACCGGTGTTGTACAGCATATTTCCGATCATGCCGCAGGCGTAGATCCGCAGATAGATTTCAGATTGTGCCAGAGTTTCTTCCGGTGTCGCCATCGCACGCAGCATGGGTCCTGCCAGAGCGAAAACAACAACCGTCAGCAGGATTCCCAGCACGATGGCCAGACAGATGCCGGTGTGGATGGCCTTCTGCAGCTCCTTCTGACGCTTGGCACCGTAATACTGGGAGACCACGACGGTGACGCCGGAGGTGATTCCCACGAATAATCCGACGAACAGGTTGATGAGCGTTGCGGCAGCTCCGCCGACAGCGGACAGGGCAAGCGTTCCCACAAAACGGCCCACGATGATGGCATCTACGGTGTTATAGAGCATCTGGAAAAAGGTCCCTGCAAGGAGCGGTACGAAGAAAAGGAGGAGCTGCTGCCAGATGACGCCGGTCAGCATGGGATTGTCTTCCGGATCCGCAGCGGCTCCTGTCCCGGAAATTCCGGATGCCGCATTGTCTGAAGGCATAGAAGAAACCGCAGATTTCTCTGCGGCTGCATGTTTGATGGTTTTCAGATGATTCGCCATATCGTTATTCTTCCGCACAGTCGTCCTTGAATCTGCGGAAGCCTCCCTCACTGTCCCCTACTATAGAACACATCGTAAATTCTGTCACGAAAATCTAAAAGGAGAGGTATCAGCTGGGACCTCGGCATCAGCGAAGCGTCTCTAATTCATAGGTGCGGCTGCCGAGACCGATTTTCTCTGCATGCTCGAGCGTTTCCTTCCAGCGTACATTTGGATTGCTGTTCATGAAGTGATCTCCGTGGTCATGGAAGTGGGGATCTGCCAGATGGTCGCCCAACTGAGAATTGGCGATAGGAGACGCAGCAAGGCACAGATCCACACAAGCCTGATCCAGAGCGACCGGATCGAAGGAAGCCAGCATTCCGATGTTCGGCAGAATGGGGGCATCATTTTCCCCGTGGCAGTCGCAGTTGGGAGATACATCCGTGATCAGGGACACATGGAAACACGGACGGCCGTCGCAGACGGCCTGCGTGTATTCTGCAATTTTGCAGCCGAGAATTTCGTTGGCGTTGGAATTGCGGTTTGCGATGGCGTCAAAGGAACAGGCACCGATGCATCGGCCGCAGCCCTTGCAGATTTCAGGGTCGATGAAGGCTTTGTGGTTCTCATAGCGAATGGCATCTGAGCCGCATTCTCTGGCACAGCGCTGACATCCGCGGCATTTGTCAGGATTTACGGTGGGCTTGCCGCTGTTGTGCTGATGCATTTTGCCGGCTCGGGAGCCGCAGCCCATGCCGATGTTTTTCAGGGCTCCGCCGAAGCCGGTGGCCTCATGTCCTTTGAAGTGAGTCAGTGAAATAAACACATCGGCATCCATTACAGTGCGGCCGATATAAGCCTCTGTGCAGTATTCGCCGTTGCGGACGGGGACGATCACGTCGTCGGTACCCTTTAACCCGTCGCCGATGATGATCTGACATCCGGTGGTAATGGTGTTGAAACCATTGATGTTGGCACAATCCAGGTGCTCCGGAGCATTGCGGCGGCTGCCGGGGTACAGGGTGTTGCAGTCTGTCAGGAAGGGAATGCCGTGCTGTTCCTTTACCAGATCGGCGATGACCTTGGCATATTGGGGACGAAGGTAGGCGATGTTGCCGAGTTCACCGAAATGCATTTTGATGGCAACGAAGCGTCCTTCCATGTCGATGCTGCCGATGCCGGCGGCAAGACATAGCCTGCGGAGTTTCTGCGGGAGAGATGTGCCGATGTGAGTCCGAAAATCTGTGAAATATACCTTAGCCATGAGAACCTCCTTGAAATGAAAACGATTTTTGCATCAACCTGTGAAAATACACGACAGGGTCGTAATCTTCTGAAAAGTATATCATGCTATACTGATTTTGCGATGAGAGGAGACCGCGCACGGCGGCTGAATATGGGGGAAATGTGATGCGGATGATTTTGTGTTTGCTGGCGGCAGCAGGATTGATTTTGTTCGGTGCTCCGGTAGCTTTTCTGGGAATCGGTGTGAATTTCGGGAACATCACAGGGGTGATTTTATCCCTGATTGCCGCTGCCTTTTCCCATCATGGATCTGTTTTTCCGTCAAGCTTTGCCGGAGTGACAAGGTGGATTGTCCTGGGGTTCTGGTGTTCATTCGGAGCGGGACTTGTGATTGGAGGAGTGGAATCTGTTCTGATGATCCGCGCAATACAAAAGCTTCCGGATCAAAAGGAAAGTCTTCCGGTGCTGATTCTTGGGTGCGGCGTGGAGAAGGGGAAACCCAGCACGATTCTGAAGGAGCGGCTGGATTCTGCGCGGGAGTATCTGGAGGAGCATCCGGAATCGAAGGTGATTGTCTGCGGGGGACGGGGAGAGGATGAGCTGATCTCCGAAGCGGAATGCATGGCAATTTATCTGCAGGAACACGGGATTGAGGAGGAGAGAATTTACCGGGAGGACCGGTCGGAGAATACCAGGGAAAATCTGGCCAATGCGGCATGCATTCTGCGGGAAAATCAGCTGGGAGACCGGGCTTTGGTGGTTACCAGCGACTTCCATTGTTTTCGGGCGGGAATTCTTGCAAAGAGCAACGGAATCGAGGCGTATGCTTTTCCGGCGCGGACCTTCTGGCTGCTGCTGCCGACATACTGGGTGCGGGAATGGTACGGCATCCTGGCGCAGGGACTTTACGCAATTCTGTGGAAAAGATAGGCGAAGGCACCCTTCTGAAGGGGATTTGTGATTGGCTAACAAGCGTATGTGTTGATAACATGTCACTAAGTGGACGGAAACGAAGCGTCCTTTTCGGAAGGGGAAATTATGAAGGAACAGAAAAACCGCATGGTCAACGAACGAGATTTTCACCAGAGCCCGAATTACACTGCACCGGATAAGGAGAAGGAGCGCCTGATTAAAAAGCTCGGAGAAATGATCACGGATCGTTATGCTGTGAAGCTTACGCACTCCCTGCAGACAGACGACCCTGAGTACTGGGCGCTGGATGCGGTGCTGACAAAGGAAGAGGCCAGGTTCATGCTGAGCTTCGGCAAGACGAGAGTGCCCTACAGCGTGGAGGAGCTGGCCAAAAAGAACAGCATGTCTGCAGAGGAGGCCCAGAAGATCATCGACCATCTGGTCTGGATCGGCGTGATAGAGATGAATCGGGAGAACCCTGATCATCACCGTCAGTACAATGTGCCGATTTTCGTCCCAGGATCCGCGGAGTTCATGATGATGCAGGAGCCTCTCACGAGAGAACATCCGGAGATCGCGACCTTTTTCAATCTGATGACCCAGATGCCGCTGGAGGGCATGACGCCTATGATTCCGATGGGCGGCGCTGGTGTCGGAATGCATGTCATTCCGATCGAGAAGGCAATTGAAACGCAGAATCAGTCGGTGAGCGTAGAGCATATTTCACACTGGCTGAATAAATACGATAAATATTCTGTCGGCCTGTGCACCTGCCGCCGACAGCAGGAGATTCGGGGGGAAGGCTCCGGCGACCCGGCGGGGGAGTTCTGCATTGGCGTAGGGGACATGGCAGAATTCTGTGTTGTCCGCGGAACTGGGCGTTACATTACCTATGAAGAGGTTCTGGAGATTCTGGAGAGAGCCGAGCGCCACGGCTATGTGCACCAGATCACCAACATCGATGGTGAGGATAAGATTGTGGCAATCTGCAACTGTGCACCCGGTGTCTGCAATGCACTTCGCACCTCACAGCTCTACAATACGCCGAATCTGTCGCGATCAGCGTATCGTGCCCATGTGGAGAGAGAAAAGTGCGTTGCCTGCGGAAAGTGCGTGGAGGTCTGTCCGGTCGGAGCAGCAAAGCTCGGGCAGAAGCTTTGTCGAAAAGACGGCACAGAGGTCACATATCCGAAGACGCTTCTGCCGGATGCGGTAAAATGGACGGAGGACAACTGGAATCCGAATTATCGGGAGGACGCCAAAATCAACTGCTATGATTCGGGCACAGCACCCTGCAAAACAGCCTGTCCCGCGCATTTGGCGGTGCAGGGCTACGTGAAGATGGCGGGCGAAGGCCGCTATCTGGATGCGTTGAAGCTGATCAAAAAGGACAACCCGTTCCCGGCAGTGTGCGGCTCCATCTGCAACCGGCGATGTGAGGATGCCTGCACCAGAGGTACGGTGGACAGTCCGATTGCCATTGATGAGATCAAGAAATTCATTGCGGCAAAGGAACTGGAGCAGGAAACACGCTATATCCCCGTATGCGAGAACCCGGAGGGAAAGCTCTGGGGAGCGGAGTACAGGATGGCGGTCATCGGTGCCGGTCCGGCAGGACTTACCTGTGCGTATTATCTGCGGGAGCGGGGGTATGATGTCACGGTATTCGAGAAAGAGGAGCAGCCCGGCGGCATGCTGATTTACGGCATTCCGAATTTCCGCTTGGAGAAGGATGTTCTTCGGGCTGAGATCGATGTTCTGCGCCGGATGGGTGTGGAATTCAGATGCGGCACAGAGGTCGGAAAGGACATCACGATAGAGGAGCTGCGCAGGCAGGGATATAAGGCCTTTTATATGGCAATCGGCCTGCAGGGCGGCCGCAGAACCGGCGTTCCGGGGGAGGATGCAGAAGGCGTGAAGTCCGGTGTTGCCTTCCTGAAGGAGGCGGCAGCCGGCTTCGCAGGAGGAACGGAATCGGATTTGGTGAAGCTTTCCGGGGATGTTGTGGTCATCGGCGGAGGAAATGTGGCAGTGGATGTTGCCAGAACCGCGGTTCGCTGCACGAACGGAAAGGTTACCATGCTGTGTCTGGAGAGTGCAGAAGAGATGCCGGCCGCGGAGGATGAAGCAGAGGATGCGGCAGCAGAGGGCGTCATCATCCGGAATGGCTGGGGACCGAAGGAGATTCTGACGAAGGAGATTGCGGCGGCAGACGGTACCTCGGAAAGAGTGGTCACTGGTGTTGTATTCAAGCGATGCACGCAGGTGAAGGATGCGGAGGGACGGTTCTGTCCCCGATATGATGAGAACGACACGATGACGATCGCCTGCAGCAATGTTCTGGAGGCTGTCGGCCAATCTGCGGAATGGGGAACGCTGCTCGAAGGCACGAAGGTTGAACTGGGGCGGGGCGGCCTGGCCGTGCATGATACGGTGACCTTCCAGACAGCAGAACCCGATATTTTTGTCGGCGGCGATGCAGGACACGGCGCGAGGTTTGCCATCGATGCGATTGCAGACGGCAAAAAAGCCTGTGAGTCCATGCATCGGTATGTCCATGCGGGACAGTCACTCACCATCGGAAGAGATCTTCGGGAATTCCGGGAACTGGATAAGGATGACATTCAGATTCCGTCCTATGACCATTCTTCCAGACAGGTGCCGGGGCACAAGGCAGGAGATCCGAAAGGAACCTTCCATGATCTGCGGGAGCCGTTCACACCGGAGCAGGTGCGCACCGAGGCGGGCCGCTGCCTTGGCTGCGGTGCAACGACAGTGGATGAGAATCGCTGCATCGGCTGCGGACTGTGCACCACGCGCTGCGAATTCGATGCAATTCATCTGGAGAGGGATCTTCCGGAGGCTTCGAATATGGTGGCCACGGAGGATAAGCTGCCTGTGGTCGGCAAGTATGCACTGAAACGCCAGTTTAAGATTCTGTTCAATAAGGGTGAGAACGTTCAGTAAAACGGATGGCCGGGGATTTGCTCCCGGCCATTTTGGGGCAGCCGTCCAACTGTCCGCGGAAGGGCTCTGTCGGAGAGAAAAAGAGGAAAGCGATGCATGAAATGGGCATTGTCATGCATCTGGCGAAAACGCTGGATGAGACGGCAAAGGAAAATCGGATTACCAGAATCGGATCGGTGACGCTGCAGGTGGGCGAGGTGTCGGGGATTATGACGGATTATTTTGAGGAGTGCTGGGACTATTTTAAGACAAAGTCTCCGTACCTGCGGGAATCCAGACTGATTGTGGAAAGCATACCGGCGATCACCTGGTGCAGCGGGTGCAGAAGGGAATATCCTACCGTGACATACGGGAAGGAATGCCCGTATTGTCACAGCATGGAGACGTGGCTGCAAAAAGGGAATGAGTGTATTATTAAGGAAATTACAGCGGAATCGGTACAATGAAGGGCGGTGAAAATCATGACGGTGGCGAATTTGAATGCGTCGCACAGATGGAACGGGACGGCGCAGAAACCGGATGCGGACGCACCGGAAAAAAAGAATGAGAATCCGGATCTTCCGAAAGAAAAAGCCGATGCAGACCTGAGAAAAGAACCGAACACGGGACTGACTGCGAAAAAGAAAACGGCTAAAGAGCAGAACCCTGCGGCAGAGAAAACGGACGAAAACCGAAGGGAAAAATCGAGAAAAAAGATACAGCCGATGCTCCCGCCCTCGCCTGAAGTGCTGCGGCTTCAGTACAGCTATGAGTTGGAGCGCAGCCGGGAAATCTCCAGCAGCGTCAACCGGCTGACGATGATGATCCCCATTATGATTTTCGTGGTCTGCTTTCTGGTCGGAGTGATTGCACCGATGTGTACGGACCGTATTCCGATGGGAATCTATATGATTCTGGGAACGGCAGATGTCATTGTCCTCCTTGGGGGACTGGTGGTGGCCTGCACCGTGCATTTTTATATTCTGAATCCGGCTCCTTCACAGACGGAGGAATATGAGTGGATGATTAAGATGAAGCGGGATCTCCAGAGAGGGAACAACTGGAGAGCATGGCTTGTTTTCGCAGCGACGGTTCTGATTTATGTATCGGCTGCGGTCACACTGGCCATTTTGATCCTTTGTCTGGTGGGAAGGTAAGCGGCAGAAAGATTCAGGTGAGAGAATGATCGAGGCGGTAATTTTTGATATGGACGGCACGCTGTTCGACAGCGAGAAATTATACGGGCACGGTTGGATGAAGGCGGGACTTACGAAGGAGCAGTATTACCAGCTCATCGGCCGCAGCCGCACGAATATCGATGCGATGCTGACGGAGTGGGGGTACGATGCCGCCGCACTTCGGAAGATTCGCTCTGAGGCGGTGGAAGAGGAGCTGCAGCGGGATGGTGTCGTGCCGAAGCCGGGCGCCCTGGATTGCCTGCAGTGGCTGCGGGAGCATGGAATTCCTGCGGCGATCGCCACATCGAGCGCAAGGGAGGTGGCAGATCGATATTTGAAAATGAACGATCTTGAGACGTATTTTTCATTTGTTGTCAGCGGGAACACGATGGAAAGAGGGAAGCCCTTCCCGGATATCTTTCTGGAGGCAGCCAGGCTTTTGAACTGTCCGCCGGAGCATTGTGTGGTTGCGGAGGACAGCTTCAACGGCGTGAGGGCGGGCCGCAATGCGGGGATGTATACGGTGATGATCCCGGATCTGATTCCGGCCGATGAGGAGATGGAGCGGCTGGCGGACGTCATCCTTCCGAGCCTTGAGGAATTGCCGGCGTGGATTCAGAAAAGAATGGCGTGAAAATCCAGTAATTTTTAGACGAGGCGGAGCGTATGTAGATGTGCGCGAGGCTTGTCGGACGAAGGGTTTGTCGGCAGCGCTGCGCGATGAGATCAGATTTCAACATGAAGTGCAGGGAGGAGAATCAAAATGAAAAATGCAAAATTAATCAGCGTGATGGCGGCAGCGGTGATGATCAGTTCATTGACGGCCTGCGGCAATTTTGCAGACACGGCAAAGAGTGCAGAACAGAGCACAGCGTCAGAGGTGACTGCGGAAACGGAGGATGATGAGACGGTTTATGCGGATGAGGAAGCGGATACCGGATATGTCATCCGCAATTGGGTCGAAGGCTTTGATGAGTGGAGAAAGAGCGACACGGGCACCGTATGGGTAAATTCTCTTCTTCTTGATGAATCAAAGAAAATCTATGGAGTGAGCATTCTGGCGTTCAGCGATGATCTGCCGGAGGAATCTGACGAACAGGCGGATGAAGCGGATTATGAGTCCGTTATTTATTTTCCGACGGTCCTGTTTTCTACGGACGAGTCGATCGCTGCGGAAGATATGAAGGCGGCCTATGAGTCATATATGGGTGAAAAGACGGAGGACGAGCTTACCGCATTCTCCACATTCGATGGAATGACCATGTATCAGCTTGGCACAGAGCCGACTGTCATTTATGCAGAGAATGCTTCAGAGGAGACGAAGACCATATTCGAGACGATGGCAAAGAATTGGGAGAAGCAAAGAGCTGAGGGCGGCTACAAGGAGTTCCAGGGGGCTTCGGCCATCACATTCCAGACCGTGGACTATGATGGGAACGAGGTGGACGAGTCTGTTTTCCGGAATGCGAAGATTACGATGGTGAATGTGTGGGCAACGACATGCAGCTACTGCATCAGTGAGTTTCCGGAGCTTCAGGAGCTGAATGACAATCTGGAAGATGTGCAGGTGATCACAATTCTGAGCGATGTAAGTGACCTGGATGACGATGCGATTGAGGATGCGCATGATGCTGCTGCGGCGCAGGGAATGACGCTTCCGGTTCTGCTGACCAATGCTGACCTGGCTGAAATTTTCAAGGTGACAGGCACGCCTACCAGCTATCTTGTGGATGAGAACGGCAATATCATCGGAAGACCCAAGGTCGGAAAACCGAACGGCGATGTTTATGAGACCTATGCGGAATGGATTCAGGAGGGACTGAAGAGCTGCAATTAACTGCGTCTGACATGTGACTTCGGGGAGGGCATCCGGCCTGAGGCAGAACAGGGCGGGAAGGAAACCTCCCTGAAATCCTGGATGAGGGAGAAAATGAATACATCGAAAGAGAAAAAGAAAAGTCGGAAGGATTATCTGAAGTATGTGATTCTGGCTGCGGCTCTGGCGAGCATGATTTTCGGTATTGTAAGGAAAGAACCAAAGGTCGTTCTGCGCAAGGCGACCAATATCTGTATGGAATGCATCGGAATCGGATAGTGCCGAACAGAGCAGAGAGGCTCGAGAACCAAGGGACAATTCCGGGGAACCCAGGGAGGAGATGAGCGATGAAAGAGTCGTTGAAAAAGCATAGCCTACGGCGTAAGCTGGTGCAGACAGCCGCAGCCCTGGCACAGAATTCCAAGTGGACCGGCTGGGGGAAAAGCCTGATCTATACGGGGCCGTTAAAGAATTTCTGTGTTCCGGGGATGAACTGCTACAGCTGTCCGGCGGCCATCGGAGCCTGTCCCATCGGAGCATTGCAGGCTGTGGTCGGCAGCAAAAAAAAGTTCTCCTTCTATGTCGTCGGATATCTGGCGCTGATCGGTGTCCTTTTGGGGCGCTTCGTCTGCGGATGGATCTGTCTGTTCGGCTTGATTCAGGAGCTGTTGTATAAGATTCCGGTTCCGAAGTGGAAGGTGCCGGCTAAGGCGGATCGTGCACTTCGATGGCTGAAATATCTTTTCCTTATCGTGTTCGTCCTGATTCTGCCGGCTTTCTTGAAGGTGAACAACGGATTGTCGTCGGTTCCGTATTTCTGCAAGCTGATCTGCCCCGTGGGAGCATTGGAAGGGAGCATTCCGCTTGCCATTCTGGACGAGGGAATTCGTTCGCAGATGGGTTTTTTGTTCCGGTGGAAATTCGCAATTCTGGCGGCAATCGTGGTTCTGTCGGTGTTCATTCACCGGCCGTTCTGCAAATACATCTGCCCGTTGGGGGCGTTCTACGGAATCTTTCAGCGCTTCAGCTTTTTGAAGCTGAAGGTGGACACAGAGCATTGCGTTGGCTGCGGAGCATGCAGCGCCCACTGCAGAATGAATGTGGATGTGGTGCATCATCCCAACAGCTCGGAGTGCATCCGCTGCGGAGAGTGTACAAAGGTGTGTCCGACCGGAGCTTTGAATTTTAATCTGACGGAAATGGTTCAGAAGCGAAAAGATCCGCAGAAGGATCTGAATAAAATGAGCGGGTAATGCCTGTACGAAAGGCAGCTGGATATTTGCGAAAAGGGCATCGGCAGTTTTGCCGATGCCCTTTTCGCAAATT
>CAVAJA010000314.1:0-3763 GCA_963588615.1 Lachnospiraceae bacterium
GCTGCGGATACCGACTGGAACTCATCGTTTCGAAAAGACGTGACCCAGCGCGCCAGCCCCACATACAGGGCGGCTCCGATCCCGCACAGCAGCAAAACCAGCAGAATGGATTTATTTTTCTGATTTTCCGTTTTTTTTCTCAATACCATCTTCATCAGAATATTCTATCAGCTTTTTCTCGTTCTGATAGTCTTTATTATTTCCGAACCGATCCGCCCCCATTTTTTCTGATCCAGTGCCGCCTCCAGCTCTCGAATCCGGTTCTCTTTCTTCTCGTCCTCACACCGATACAGACCATTCAAATTTTCCGCCTGCTGCCGTTCCTGCCGCTCCTTTGTATACATCCGAAAGCATCTGCAGAAGAGCTCCTCCATATCCGCCCTCTGCTCTGCGATCGGCCTTAAGTCCTCCCAGCGCGACTGCGCATCCAGATCTACGGCGGGATCCAGCAGCATATGGAAAATCTTTTCCGCCACGAAATCGTACTGCTCATAGAGCCCGATATATTTCCTGAAGATTCTCATCGTCGACGGCCAGATCAGCTCCTGCCGGTAGGAAATGGAATCCTCTCCTCTTTGATTGTTCACCAGAGCATTGTCCAGAAAGATGTATCTCACGTCAGGAACCGTGAGAAGATGCAGGAAAAATTCCCAATCCTGGAATCGTTTCTGTTCCGGGTCGAATCCGCCGATTTTCTGCACCGCCTCCCTTTTCATCAATGCGCTGTTGGTATCAATCACATTGTGAATCAGCATCGTGCGCATAAAGCGGTCGGTATCCTGCAGGACCTCCAGAGGTTCCTCAGGCACAACGGTTCTTTTTTCCTGTCCTTCCGATTCCTCGAGCACCAGAATCCGGCCTGCTGCCAGATCGCAGCCTGCATTGATGTACTCTCTTCGGTTTTCCAGAAAGCCTTCATCCCAATAATTGTCCGAATCCAGAAAGGCAACGCACTCCCCTTTAGCCGTTTTAAGTCCTTCATTCCGGGAATAACAGGCACCTTTGTTTTCCGGATTTCGGATGTAGATGACCTCGTCCTTCAATCCCTCCACATACTGCCTGGTTTCATCCGTGGAGGCATCGTCGACAACGATGATTTCTCTCTCTTCCTGAATGGTCTGTCTTCGAACGCTCTCAATTGCCCTCCCCAAAAGCTGACATCTGTTGTAGGTTGGTATGATGACCGAAATCATATCGTTCTCCAGTCAGCGTCCATTTTCACGACGCCTGAGCTCCACTCATCCTTTTCCTCGACGGTAAAATCAATCACGTGATTCAGCTGGTCATAAACAATGTAACCGCTTTGATCACACAGCCTGACATCTGCAAAATACCGATTCTTTTTCAGCTGAAGTTTCGGGATGTACAGCTGCATTTTTTTTGTGCCGCAGACCTCCATTTCCTTTCTTGCGGCATAGCAGATGACTCCATCGTCCGTTCTTCTCAACTGAATCCACAGATAGATGCTCTGGTCCGCCTTTCCTTCCAGGGAAAAATCCATCACCATGGTTTCATCTGCGGCAAATCCCCGACACAGCTTCCCCTCTCGATCCTGAATTGCAGCACCGGTGAACTGCACCTTTCCAATCCCGACACGGGAGGCATCGGCTCCGCACTGCGGAGCAATCCTCTTCAATTCCGCAAGTGCGCGCCCACGCTTTGTTTCACCTTTTTGTCCTGAGGGCTCTGCTCCCTCCCTCGTTTCCTCGAGGAATGCCCGCTCAATCCGGTTCTGCTCGCTCTGATTCTGATATTCCAGGCAGACCTTTCTCGCCGGCCCGTCCATTCGAATGCGTCCGTTTTCAATCCAGATTGCTCTGTCACACAGATTTTCCACCTGCCCAAGAGAATGTGACACCAGGACAATGGTGACGCCGCTTTGCTTCAATTCCATCATTCGGTTGAAGCACTTCATCTGAAAGCTCTGGTCTCCGACCGCCAGAATCTCGTCGATCAGCAGGATATCCGCACTCACATTGATTGCCACGGAAAAGGCCAGCCGCATGTACATTCCGGAAGAATAGGTGCGCACCGGCTCATCGATGCTCTCCTCCAATTCCGAAAACCGAATGATGTCCTCCATCCTGGCATCAATCTCTTTTCTGCTCAGCCCGAAAATAGAGGCATTGATGTACACATTTTCCCGGCCCGTCATGTCCGGATGAAAGCCTGCCCCCAGCTCAATCAGACTGCACACTCTTCCCTGCAGGGTCACCTTTCCCTCATTCGGCTTTAAAATCTTTGTAAGAAGCTTCAGCGTCGTGCTCTTTCCGCAGCCGTTCTTGCCGATCAGTCCGACGGTTTCTCCCTTTGACACCTCAAAGCTGATCCCGCGCAGCACCTCTTTCACCTCATATTGATTGCGCGACGCTGAAATCAGCCGCTCTCTGAGCAACTTCCCTTTGTCTTTATAGATTTTAAAATGTTTGCGGACATTCTCAACCCGGATGACCGCTTCGTTATCCTTTTTATTCTGACTCATTTACAATTCCTCGGCAAAATTTTTCTCCAATCCGACGAAAGTGACCTCTCCTATCACCAATATTGCGACCCCCAGGATCAGTGCCGCAAGGATCGAAACGCCGTTCGGTGCCGTCTGATAATAGAGAATGTCATGAAATGCAATGATGATTCTGGTCAGCGGATTCAGGAGCAGAATACGGACGACCTCTGTCCCCAGTCCGTCGATGGTATACATGATGGGCGTAGCCCAGACCCACCCCATCATCAGCACGCCAACAATGTATTCCACATCCCGCAGATACACCGTTACGGAAGAAAAAAACAAAGCCATCCCAAGCGTTGTAAAATACTCTGCCGCCATCACCGGAAGCAGCCACAACAGCAGCTGCGGCTTTACTCCCATTCCCGAAAGAAACAAAAAAAGAAAAATAATGCTGAAGGACAGCACCATATTGATAAATTTAGCCGTCACGGAAGCAATGCACAGGACCTCTCTTGGAAAGTAAATTTTCTTCACCATGTCCGAATTGGCCACGATGCTGCCTGCCCCCACCGTAACCGCCTCTGAGAAAAAACACCACGGTATGGTTCCGATCGAAAGGTAGATATAGAAATTTTCCATCCCGTTGTTGAAAATAAACTGAAAGACGATGGTATAGACCAGAATCTGGCACAACGGATTCAGAAAATTCCACAGAATTCCCAAAAAGGACTTCTGATACCGTCCTCTCAGCTCCCGTCTGATCAGACTGACAATCATCTCACTGTACGATGCGATTTCTTTGACTCTCATTTACTCTCCCAATTTCTGTCCGGACGTCCTATTTTGCTCTGTGCCGGTAAATCCATTCCATGAGCTGAACCTTAAAGGGAAACGGTATTCGGATCAGCTTCTCCACCAATTGAAAGGTCAGTGAATTTCTCATGGCCCGGTAATATTCCAGCTCCTGCGGCGTCATCTCCCCCTGCCGTCTTCCGGCCGTCATGGCATCGCTGATAAATTTCCTGTCATAGGCTCCAAAAGTCGGGCGGTCTCTCATCAGAGCGGCGTAATACGCTCTGTACTGATCTGCCATTTCCGACAGCGTCGGAAGCTGCAGCTTCTCAATCTGTGAGCGGATTTCCTTCCGGAAACTCTCATCTTCAAATTCCGCAATTGCCTCAAAGAAGGAATCCACCGGGTGCTCCGATGAGATGACAGCACCGATTCCCATTTTCCTTACTCTTTCCCCGAGAGCTCCGATGTCCGTCACAATCACCGGTTTTTTCAGTGCCGCCGCCTCCGAGAGCGTATAGGAAT
>CAVAJA010000315.1:0-17503 GCA_963588615.1 Lachnospiraceae bacterium
GGTAGACATTGCAGTGGTGGATAAGGCACCGAAGGTGGAAGGAAGATCCATGTCTCTGTTCCTGGTACAGAAGAAGGGCTGAGCCCATTCTAGCAGGACAGGAACTGAGTTGGATGATGATGGTTCAGGAGTTCGCTGAAATCATGACGGAGCAGAGAAACTTCTGCAGGAGTCACGAACGAACAGAGTGTTCATGAACTGTGATCAGGATAGAACAGACCGGTTGATACCGGATCAGAAGGAGGAATTGGTTATGCCCAGAATGAAAACAAACAGATCCGCTGCAAAGCGCTTCAAGGTTAGCGGAAATGGTAAGTTGATCCGCAGCAAGGCTTACAAGCGTCACATCCTTACCAAGAAGACCACGAAGAGAAAGAGAAACCTTCGTCAGCCTGCAGTTACGGATGCAACGAACGTAAAGAACATGAAGAAGATCATGCCTTACCTTTAATTCAGGTGCATGACAGTAACGAGTTTGATGGAGGAAATCGAAAATGGCAAGAATTAAGGGTGGCCTGAACGCCAAGAAAAAACATAACAGAGTTCTGAAGCTTGCAAAGGGCTACAGAGAGGCAAGATCCAGTCATTACAGAGTAGCAAAGCAGTCCGTTATGCGCGCACAGAATTCTGCTTTTGAGGGCAGAAAGCTGCGCAAGAGAGATATGAGATCTCTCTGGATTGCACGTATCAATGCAGCAGCCCGCATCAACGGTCTGTCTTACAGCCAGCTGATGCACGGCCTGAAGGTTGCAGGTGTTGACATCAACCGCAAGATGCTGGCAGAGATGGCTGTTAACGACGCAGCCGGCTTCGCAGCTCTGGCTGAGGTTGCCAAGAAGAGCGTTCAGTAAGATATTCTGCATAGAAATGAAATAAAGAAGGGAGAACAAAGCCTGCAGGGCTCCGTTCTCCCTTTCTTTTTAGACTTTTTTTAGAGTCTTTTTGATGTTGCTTCATTGCATTTAAACTGCTTGATTTTACAATGGATATATCTGTTCTGCAGATGATGAAGACACAACAATGAAACGTCAACTGTTAAGGAAGGAAAATGGTCATGTTTGAGCAGCTTCGCTATAAGTTTATTCGATTTATGCAGGGACGATACGGCACCGATCAACTCAATCGGTTTCTTGCGGGACTGGTTCTGGTGCTGCTGGTTGTGAACCTCTTCCTGCATTCGTCTCTTCTGTGGTGGATCTGCATGATCCTGCTCATCTACATGTATTTTCGGATGTTTTCCAGGAACATTTCCAAACGCTACAATGAGAACTGCAAATATCTGGAACTGACGGCAAAGATCCGGAACGGCAATTTCGGCCGGACGATGAGGAATTTCGGCCGGACGGTCAGTGCCAGGATTCACAATCTGATTTATAAGATTACACACTGGTCACAGGAACGAAGCCGCAATGCAGGATTCCATATCTACAAATGCCCGCAGTGCAGTCAGAAGATTCGGATTCCGAAGGGAAAGGGCAAGATTATTGTACGGTGTCCGAAGTGCGGCAAGGAGTTCCAGAAGAGGTCCTGATATGTTCGGTTATGTGGTAATCAACGAGCAGGAATTGAAGGTGCGTGAGGTTAGCCTGTACCGCTCCTACTATTGCGGCTTTTGCAGAAAATTAAAAGATAAATACGGCTTTCTGGGCCAGATGACCTTGAGCTACGATATGACGTTTCTGATTCTGCTGCTGACGGATCTGTACGATGCCGCAGACGAGGAGGGAGAGACAAAGTGTCTTGCGCATCCCTTCGAGAAGCATCCTACGAGAATCAATGAATTTACAGAATATGCGGCGGACATGAATGTGATTCTGTCGTACTATGCAAGCGACGACGACTGGAAGGACGAACATAAAGTGACAAAGCTCGTCCTCTCGAAGCTCCTGAAGGGCAAAAATGAAAAGGCTGCTGCTGACTACGGCCACAAGGCTGCGGTGATAAAGGATCGCCTGGATAAGCTGCATGGTGCGGAGACGGAGAATGAAACCGACATTGACCGAATGGCGGGGTATTTCGGCGACATCATGGCGGAGCTCTTTGCGGTGAGAGAAGATGACTGGGAAACGCCTCTGCGGCAGATGGGATTTTATCTGGGCAAATTCATCTACATCATGGATGCCTATGATGATCTGGAAAAGGACATGAAGACCGGGAGCTATAACCCGCTGAGACATCTGGCGGATCGGCCGGATTATGATGACTACTGCTATCAGATTCTGACCATGATGATTTCACGAAGCTGTGAGGCCTTCGAGCTGCTGCCGTGCGTGGAACTGCTGCCGATTATGCGCAATATTCTGTACTCAGGCGTTTGGACGCGGTACAATGCTGTGCGCAGCAGGAAGTCGGACGGCTCCGAAACGGATGCAGAATAGCAGCTGGTGCGTGCCGGAATGCAGAACAATATACAGATAGGATGAGCAAAGCGGCGCCCGGTGCGCCGCTTTGCGGATGATTCAGGAAAGGATGGTCGACGGAATGTCTGACCCGTATCAGGTTCTGGGCGTCCCGCAGACAGCGACGGACGACGAGGTTAAGAAGGCATACCGCAAATTATCGCGGAAATATCACCCCGATGCCAACATCAACAATCCGAATAAGGACCAGGCTGAGGAGATGTTTAAAAAGGTCCAGGCGGCATATAAGCAGATCATGTATGAGCGCCAGCACCCGTACTCCTCCGGCACACGTGGCTCCGCGGAGAGCTCCGGCTCCTACGCAGGGAGCACAGGGGGCTCCTGGCAGGAGAATTACGGCGATTTCTGGAGCGATTTTTTCGGCGGCGGTTTCGGCGGCTACTCCGGAGGACAGCGCAGCTATCAGAGGCAGAATCAGGATCAGGATTCGATCCGTATGCAGGCTGCGGCAAATTATATCAACAGCCGTCATTACCGTGAGGCACTGAATGTGCTGAACAGTATTCCGAATCATACGGCGCAATGGTATTATTACAGTGCTATTGCCAATTCGGGTCTTGGCAACAACGTACTGGCTCAGCAGCACGCACAGACGGCGGCCGGGATGGAGCCCTCCAATCAGGCATATCAGGATCTCGTGAATCGTCTGAATTCCGGGAGCAGCTGGTATCAGGAGCGGCAGTATACCTACGGAGGGGGCACGGTCAGCACAGCCAACTGGTGTCTGCGGCTGTGTCTTTTGAATGCGGCATTGAATCTGTGCTGCGGAGGCGGCGGCATGTGCTGCGGCGGCAGATATCCGATGGGCGGGATGATGTGTTAGTGCATCCGATGTTCGAAAGCGGGAGATCTTGAACGGTTCGTGCGGTATCTCGGACGCAGAGGTGCCGCACGAAATGATGTTTTGGAAATGAGGGAGATTATGAAAAAGAGGATTGCGTTATTGACTCTGGCGGTCAGCACTGCGCTGACCGTGTTGTCCGGCTGTGGTTTCGGCGAAACGGCAGCAGAGAGCACGAAGGAGGAGAGCACCGATGCAGAGACTTCGTCCGATGCGGCTGCAGACGGTGAGACGGATTCGACATCCGAGGCGGCTTCGGACGGTCAGCTGGGGAATGTCCTGAGTGCAGGTCAGATTGTGGTCGGTATGGAGGGAGATTGGGCCCCGTGGTCGTACCATGATGTGGATACGGATGAGGTCATTGGATTTGATGCGGACACGGCAAGGGCGATCGGGGAGAAGCTGGGAGTCGAGGTCAAGATTGTCGAGGCACCCTGGGAGTCCCTGTTCGCAGGTCTGGACGACGGACGGTATGATATGGTTGTAAACGGCGTGGAGATCACCGAGGAGCGCTCGGAGAAATATGACTTCTCAGAGCCCTATGGCTACATCCGCACCGCACTGGTGGTTCGTTCGGACAACGACGAGATTCAGAGCTTTGAAGATCTGGACGGCAGGAAAACCGTGAATTCCATCGGCTCCACCTACATGGAGCTGGCGGAGAGCTACGGCGCCAGCGCAGCCGGGGTTTCCACCCTGAACGATACCATACAGAATGTACTGGATGGCCGGGCTGATGCGACGCTGAACGCCGACGTGTCGATTTATGACTACATGAACCAGCAGCCGGATGCACAGATCAAGATTGCGGCCGTCACAGAGGAAGCCAGCAATGTGGCGATTCCGATGCGCAAAGGAGAAGAGAGCGCATCCTTCCGGGACGCGGTGAACAAGGCAATTCAGGAGCTGAAGGAAGACGGCACACTGGCAGAACTGTCGGAGAAGTATTTTGGCTCCGATATAACGCAGGAATGAGCACAGAGTCGGTGTGAGCGGAAATGACACATGATATGACACGGGGCAGTCTGCTGCCCATATTGATTAAGTTTACCATCCCGCTTGTGCTGGGAAACCTGCTGCAGCTGACGTACAATGCGGCGGACAGCATTATTGTAGGGCGGTTTGTGGGTGCGTCCGCGCTGGCGGCGGTGGGAACCAGCAACCCTTTGGTTACACTGATCATCCTGTTCGAGCAGGGAATTTGTCTTGGGACAGGAGTACTCATCGGGATGCTCTTCGGCTCGCACCAATATGACAGGCTGCAGAGACAGGTGTCCACGGGAATGGTGTCCGGACTGGTGTTCTCTCTGGGAATGGCGGCTTTGACGATTGTTCTGGCACCCTCTCTTCTGACGATTCTGCAGGTGGACAGCGCAATTCTGGACGAGGCGGTGCTGTATCTGCGGATTGTGGCGTTCGGACTGCTGTTTAATTTTATTTACAATTATTTTGCGGGTACACTGCGGGCGATGGGAGATTCCAGGTCACCGCTTTTGTTTCTTGCACTGAGCGCGGCGCTGAATGTGGCCGGGGATCTGATCTTTGTGATCATATTTCACATGGGCGTTGTCGGCTGTGCCGTGGCCACGGTGCTGTCAGAAGGACTGTCGGGGATCCTGTGCTTCATCTACATTCAGCGGAGAATTCCGATGCTGCAGCTGGGGAAAAGATGGCTTTTGTTCGACGCAAGCCTGCTGCGGCTGACACTGCAGTACGGCTTTGTCAGCGCGATGCAGCAATGCGCGGTTCAGGTGGGAAAGCTTGGGATACAGGGCATTGTCAATACGATGGGAGTAGCATCTACAGCAGCGTTCAGTGCGGTGAACCGGGTGGATGATTATGCGGTCGTTATTGAGCAGAACATTGCGCATGCGATGACGAGTGTCATGGCACAGAATGAGGGCGCGGGGGAGCATAAACGGGTTTTCCGCGCGTTTGAGTACGGCCTGGTGCTGGAACTGGTCTATGGAGTGCTGGCAGGAATCCTGTTCTATTTCCTGGCGGAGCCGATCATGCACCTGTTTACGCAGGACGCGGAGGTGGTGACCATCGGCAGGACATACCTTCAGCTGATTGCGTTCATGTACATCCTTCCGGGGTTGACCAACGGAATTCAGGGATATTTTCGCGGAATCGGCGATTTGAAGGTGACGCTGTTCAGCAGCATGCTGAACATGGGCGTTCGAGTGATTGCGGCGATTCCGATGGTCTTCGTGTTTCACATGGGGATGGAGGCAATCCCGTGGTCCTACATGCTGGGGTGGATTGCCATGATCGCTTTTGAGCTGCCGTTTTTCCTTCGATGGAACAGAGATCACCTGATGCGGCAGGTTGCGGAAGAATCGGAGGATCAGAAGTGAGGGGCGGCGTCACGCTGTCGATTCGATTTAAGGCTGCACAATGATACAATGGATTGCAGAGTCCCGGGATGAGAGGAAGTCCGCTCGCCCCGGGACGTTGTTTTTCGGAATCTGCTCGGCGCAAATCGGCTGCCTGCAGACAGATACTTTTTCAGGGAGGAAATAAATTGGATATTATACTGCAGATTACAACTGAGATGGCGGACATGCCGAACCATGACGGCACCAAGGTTCGAAAAGGGCAGGTGGAGGCAGCAGTTCGGCTGATCGATGAAGGGAATACCATTCCTTTCATCGCCCGCTACCGCAAGGAAGCGACCGGGGCTCTCGACGATGAACAGCTTCGCTTTTTGGGAGAGCGTCTTGCGGCGCTCCGGAATCTGGAAGACAGGAAACAGCAGGTCATCGCAGCTATCGAGGAACAGGGGAAGCTGACGGATGAACTGCAAAGAGAGATCGGAGAGGCGATGACGTTGGTCGCAGTGGAGGATCTCTATCGCCCGTATAAGCAGAAGCGCAAAACCAGAGCAGGAATTGCCAAGGCGAAGGGACTGGAGCCCTTTGCGGATGCAATTATGGAAGGAAAGGTGCGGCAGGAGGTACTGACTGAAGCGGTCAAATATGTATCTGCCCCTGAAATGCTGGAAAATCAGGATATTCCGGAGGATCAGAAGGTACACACGCCGGAGGAGGCTCTGCAGGGAGCACAGGATATTGTGGCCGAGAGAATCTCGGACGATGCGGGACTTCGCACCTGGATTCGCGAGACGACGTGGAAAAAAGGAACCATTTCCACTGAGGAGAAAAAAGAAGCTGCCGCAAAAGCAGAGAAAAAGGAAAAGAGCGGCACGGACGCCAAAAGCCGCGGGACGGCTGCGGTTCATGGCACGAAGGAAGACCGCCGCGCGGTTTATGAAATGTATTATGAGTTTGAAGAGCCGATTTCCAAACTTCCCGGTCACCGCGTACTGGCCATCAATCGAGGGGAAAAGGAAAAATACCTCACGGTCAAGGTCAATGCGCCGGCAGAGGAGATTCAGCAGCATATTCTGAGCTGGCTGTATCATGAAAAGGAGCCGGAGCAGAACAGGGAAAAGGAAGAGGACGGCAGAAACAAAAATGCATGGAAAGCCGGCAGGCAGCAGAGTGCTGCGCTGGATCTGTCAAAGCTCAGCTGGGCACAGAACGGATACGATTCCCGAAGAACACAGAGAGGCAGCGCCGGGAATGCGGGAGGTCATGTTCTGACAAAGGATGTGCCGAAGAAAGAGGGGCATGCGAACAAGCGGAATCCCTATACCGCAGAGGTACTGTCAGCTGCAGCAGGAGATGCCTACAGCCGTCTGATTGCTCCCTCCATTGAAAGAGAAATCCGAAACCAGCTCACCGAGGAGGCAGAGGACGGAGCAATCAAGGTATTCCGCAAGAATCTGGAGCAGCTCCTCATGCAGCCGCCCATCGGAGGGCAGGTTGTGCTGGGATGGGACCCGGCGTTTCGGACCGGGTGCAAGATTGCGGTGGTAGATCCGACCGGAAAGGTTCTGGATACCACGGTGGTATATCCTACCGCACCGCAGAATAAAGTGGCCGAGGCAAAGGCTGTCATCAAGAGACTGATTGCCAAGGACAACGTCACCTTGATCAGCCTTGGAAACGGAACGGCCAGTCGCGAGTCCGAGCAGGTAATCGTTGAAATCATTCAGGAGCTTCACAGGGAACAGCCCGGGCAAAAGCCGGTGCAGTATATCGTGGTGAATGAAGCGGGAGCTTCGGTGTACAGCGCGAGCAAGCTGGCCACACAGGAGTTTCCGGAGTTTGATGTCGGACAGCGGTCGGCTGCCTCCATGGCGAGAAGACTTCAGGACCCTCTTGCGGAACTGGTGAAAATTGATCCGAAGGCGGTCGGCGTGGGGCAGTATCAGCACGATATGAACCAGAAGAAGCTGGGTGAGGCACTCGGCGGAGTGGTAGAGGACTGTGTAAACCACGTGGGAGTTGATCTGAACACGGCCTCCTTCTCCTTGCTGTCTTATGTGTCCGGGATATCAGAGACTCTGGCGAAGAATATCGTTGCTTATCGGGAGGCCAACGGAAGATTCTGGAGCCGCAGGGAACTGCTGAAGGTGGCGAAGCTCGGCCCGAAGGCGTTTGAACAGTGCGCCGGGTTCCTGCGCATTCGTGATGGAGAGGAGCCGTTGGACGGCACCGCGGTGCACCCGGAGAACTACAAGGCGGTGCGCAGCCTTCTGAAAAGCCTGAATCTGTCGGACGACAGAGAGAGCTTTGGTCAGATCAAGGAAAAGCTCCCGAAATCCGGAATTGCACGGACAGCGGCACAGCTGGAGATTGGAGAGCTGACCCTGAAGGATATTCTGGATGAGCTGGAGAAACCGGCAAGAGATCCCAGAGAGGAGATGCCTGCTCCGATCCTTCGCTCAGATGTCATGACAATGGAGGATTTAAAACCCGGCATGAAACTGAAGGGGACGGTCCGCAACATCGTTGACTTCGGTGCGTTCGTGGACATCGGTGTGCATCAGGATGGACTGGTGCATATCTCGAAGATCTCCAAGCGTTTCATCAAGCATCCGCTGGAGGCAGTGAGTGTGGGTGATGTGGTAGAGGTTACGGTAGAATCTGTGGATGTCGGCAAGAAAAGAATCGCTCTGAGCATGGTGTAAGGACGTGTGAAAAATCCATCCGTGCATCTGCTGTCAAAAAATCTCATCCTGCGGGAGTGCTCCTGCGGGATGAGATTTTTCTTTTTTGAGATGCTGCGTGCTTCGTCTGAAATATGCCGGGACAAATCCGCGACGTTCGGAACGGCAGGATTCTGAGATACGGCATTACTGGTACAGTGCAATGCCGTGTTCGGAACAATATTGGGAATAGCGGTCATCGACAGGCCCCACGGTGTAGATGGCGGTCAGACGATCCAGGGAACAGAATGTATACAGCGATTTCTGATCAAACTTGGAGCTGTCTGCCAGGAGGCTGCTCTCGCGGCTTCGCTGGATGACAGAGCGCTTGATGATGTATTCCTCGGCAGTGGTATCAGTGAGCCCGTCTTCGATGGTGACGCCGCTGGTAGTCATGAAGGCCTTGTCGATGTTGTATTTGTCCAGAGCTTCGCAGGTTTCGGAACCGATAAAGGCCATGGCATTACGGCTGAGACGCCCGGGAAGGAGAATCAGCGTGACCGCCTCCATGGAAGCAGCCAGATTCGCGGCCGGAAGGCTGTTGGTGATGACGGTGCAAGGGATGGCATTGAGAAAAGAAAGAAGGCCGGTGCATGTGGTTCCGGAATCAATGAAAATAACATCACCGGGAAAAACACTGGAGCTTGCCATGCGGCAGATCGCCTCTTTTTCGGCACTTCGTATCCCGATGCGCTTGTTATATCCCTTGAGGGAATTGGAGCGGGAAGCCGCATCGGCAATTCTGGCTCCGCCGTATACCTTTTCCACGCGTCCTCCTGCGGAAATCAGTTCATTCAGGTCACGTCTGGCGGTGGTGACAGAAATATCGAATTCAGAACAGATATCCTCCAGCGTGACGGTCTGGCGATTCATAATGAATTCTTCTAGTTGATTCAGACGCTGTGCTTTCATGAAAATCCCTCAATACCGGCAGTCGGCGGAAAACCGGCTGCTGAATGCTGTTGTTCCTCTGCATTTAAGGATAGTATACGGTGCTGAAAAAAGCAACACTTTGCCATAATATGGCCAGAAGTTTTCCATAAACCTTGCCTTGACATCGTCAAAATCTTGTCAGATAATGAAAAAAGTAATAGCAGAAGATGATCAAAAAATGATCATGCGAGCCTTGTGGCTGCAAGGGACATTACAGTCACTGATCTGCCCGGATCGGCAGATTCACACACACCGCGGGGAATTCCTCGGGAGAAGGAGCTAAGATGGAGAAGCTGAATTATGAGGTTCTGAAGAAGTCCGGATATGATGGATACATTCTGGATAAAGGTGCAGCGCCGGTGAAGGTTCTGCAGTTCGGAGAAGGTAACTTCCTCCGTGCGTTTGTGGACTATTGGTTCGATATGTCCAATGAGAAGGCAGGCTGGAACGGCAAGGTTGCACTGGCACAGCCGATCGCTCAGGGCCTGACTCAGTACATCAACGATGCGGAGGGTCTTTACACTCTGTATCTGAGAGGCGCAGAGAATGGTGAGAAGGTGGACAGAAAGCGTGTGATTTCTGTTGTAGATGCCTGCTACAATCCGTATGATCCTGCAGACTGGGACAAGATGCGTGAAATTGCCTGCTCGGATGAGCTGGAATACATGGCGTCCAACACAACAGAGGCAGGTATTGCCTATGACAGCTCCTGCACGCCGGATCAGCTTCCTCCCACCACATTCCCGGCAAAGGTTGCTGTTCTCCTGCATGAGCGCTTCAAGGCCGGAAAGCCCGGTATTGTTTTCCTTTCCTGCGAGCTGATCGACAATAACGGTCAGGAGCTGAAGAAGATCGTTCTGCAGCATGCAGATGACTGGGGCTATGAGGAAGAGTTCAAGAAATACATCACCGATGACTGTCTGTTCTGTTCTACGCTGGTAGACCGCATTGTTCCCGGAAGAGTCCGTGATCCCCAGGAAAACGCAAAGATGGATGAGACCAATGGTTACGAGGACATTCTGAAGGTTGTCGGAGAAGTGTTCGGCGTTTGGTACATCGAGGGACCGGAATGGCTTGCAGAGAAGCTTCCTTTCAAGAAGGCCGGTGTCAACGTACACGTGGTTCCGGAAGTTGCCCCCTATAAGAAGAGAAAGGTTCGCATTCTGAACGGCGCACATACCGGCTTCGTTCTCGGCGCATACCTTGCAGGCAAGGAGATCGTTCGTGAGTGCATGCAGGATGAGAACATTCATGGCTTCATGAATAAGCTGCTGTTCGATGAGGTTATTCCGATTCTGCCTCTGGACAAGGAGGACTGCGATAATTTTGCTGCAGCAGTAACAGATCGATTCAACAATCCTTTTGTGGATCACCAGCTGATGAGCATCTCCCTGAACTCCACTTCCAAGTGGAAGGCAAGAGATCTTCCGTCTCTCCTGGAGTACACGGAGAAATTCGGCAAGCTTCCGAAGGCTCTGTGCATGGGCTTTGCGGCATACATTGCTTTCTACAGCAATGATCTGGTTCGCCGTGAGGCAGACGGCCTTGTGGCAAAGCGTCCTGCAGGCAACGAGTATAAGATTCAGGATGATGATTGGGCTCTGGATTTCTACTGGGAGCGCAAAGATCTGGATGCAAAGGCACTGGTACATGATGTGCTGAGCAATACACAGATGTGGGATCAGGATCTGACTGAGGTCGCAGGACTGGAGGAACTGGTTGCCGGTGATCTGGAGCTGATCCGCAAGGAAGGCGCAGCAGCAGCTTACGCTTCGGTACAGTAAGACGCATCATAGGAAACTGCAGAGCAGAGGATCAGAATGGTTCCTGGGCCTGCAGACGCAGTGACGATAAGGCGGCATCCGGTATGTGGTGCCGCCTTTTTAAAAAAGGGGACTTCTTATGAAATATATTCACATTCATCCTGCTGATAATGTGGCTGTCGCATTGGAAGACATTGCAAAAGGGGAATCTGTGTCGGTTGACGGATATTCTGTTGCTGCAGCAGAGGATGTAGCCAGGGGACACAAGGTTGCGTTGACTCCGATTGCCAAGGGTGAGCCGATCATTAAATACGGCAATACCATTGCGATTGCTACAACGGATATTCCGTCCGGGGCCTGGGTTCACACGCATAATGTTGTGACGGAGCTGTCCGAGAACATGGAGTATCGGTACGATCATAAGGTCTATGACCTTCCGAAGGTGGAACCGAGGACCTTCATGGGATATCGCAGAAAGGACGGAAGAGCCGGCATTCGAAACGAAATCTGGATTATTCCGATCGTCGGCTGTGTCAATGGCATTGCAAAACAGCTCGTGGAGCAGAATCAGCATCTGGTGGGCGGACTGGATCACAGGGAAGGCGTTGAGACCGATCCGGCACATGCAACCGTTGATGGACTGTTCTATTACCCGCACCCGTTCGGCTGCTCACAGCTCGGAGATGACCTGGCGACAACCAAACGGCTTCTGACAGCTCTGGTTCGGCATCCGAACGCAGGCGGAGTTCTGTGTCTGGGACTTGGCTGTGAGAATCTTCAGCTGGATATGTTCAAAGAAGAGCTGGGCGAATATGATGAGGATCGCGTGAAATTCCTGATCTGTCAGGACGTGGAGGATGAGCTGGAGGAAGGAAGTGCAATCCTGAAGGAACTGGCTGACTATGTTGGTCAATTCCACAGAGAGGAGATGCCGGCCTCTGAACTTGTCGTAGGAATGAAGTGCGGAGGCTCGGATGGTCTTTCAGGCATCACAGCAAATCCGACTGTGGGTCGATTCTCCGACCGCCTGATTGCAATGGGCGGCTCTACGGTATTGACGGAGGTTCCTGAGATGTTCGGCGCAGAGAATATTCTGTTCTCCCGCTGTCAGGATCAGAAGACTTATGAGAAAGCCGTGAAGATGGTCAATGACTTTAAAAAGTATTTCACGGATCACGGTCAGGTGGTCTATGAGAATCCTTCTCCGGGAAATAAAAAGGGCGGCATCACGACATTGGAAGATAAGTCCTGCGGCTGTGTACAGAAGGGCGGAAGCGCGCAGATCGTCGATGTCCTGAAATATGCGGAGCCGGTAACAAAGAAGGGACTGAATGTTCTGTCCGGCCCCGGGAATGATCTTGTCAGCGCAACGGATCTGACGGCTGCCGGAGCACACCTCATTCTGTTTACGACCGGACGGGGAACACCCTTCGGAGCACCGGCACCTACGGCGAAGCTTTCCACCAATACTGCACTGAGCAGCAAAAAACACGGCTGGATTGATTTTAATGCCGGTACAGTTGCGGAAGGAAAGGAAACACTTGATGAAGCAGGTGATCGCCTGCTCGATTATGTGCTGCGGGTTGCGTCCGGTGAACAGACACTGGCGGAAAAACACGGCTGCCGCGAGATCTCTATTTTCAAGGATGGAGTCGTGCTGTAGTAAGCGGGAAGTGTTTTGACGGGCGGATTCGTGCCTGTTATAATCAACTTTGGATGGGCTCCCTGAGGGCCTGTCCGGGGGATCATCTGATTCATCGGCTCAGAATGCAGAAAGGCATGCGGAGAGTGTGCAGCAGAGCTGCCTGATTCGAATGCAGATGAACGGGGCAAAAAGTTGTTGTGCAGAACGAGTAGTAAGGAAAGGGGCATTATGAAGAATGTAGTAGTAGGTCAGTCGGGCGGCCCTACCGCCGTCATTAACTCCTCCATTGCTGGCGTATATGCCGGTGCAAAGGCAGCCGGTGCGGAACATGTCTACGGCATGATCCACGGCATCGAGGGCTTCTTACAGGACAAACTGGTTGATCTGGATAAATATCTTGCAGATCCCATGGGGATTGAGCTGCTGAAGAGAACGCCTTCTGCATTTCTTGGCTCCTGCCGTTTCAAGATGCCGAAAATTGAAGGACATGAGGATGTCTATGAGAATGTCTTCAAGATCATGGAAGAGCATGATATTGATACCCTGTTCTATGCAGGCGGCAATGATTCCATGGACACCGTAAAGATGCTCAGTGATTATGCGAAGGAGCATGGAAAGAGCCAGCTGTTCATGGGTGTTCCGAAGACCATCGACAATGACCTGCCGATTACGGATCATTGCCCGGGGTATGGTTCTGCAGCAAAGTACATCGCAACGACGCTGAAGGAGATCATTCGCGACAATGAGTCCTTCGGAGCTGCCAAGCCTACAATCGTGGTTGCGGAAATTATGGGACGTGATGCCGGATGGCTGACCGCAGCAGCTGCCCTTGCAAAGGGAGATGACTGCAGCGGGGTGGATGCAATTTATCTGCCGGAGCGTGTTTTTGATGTGGACAAGTTCCTGGACAAGGTGGAGCACCTCTCCAAGACAAAGAGATCCGTCGTGGTCGCAGTGTCAGAGGGCCTGAAACTGGCAGACGGACGTTATGCATGCGAGCTCGGCAATGCATCGGATAAGGTGGATGCATTCGGACATAAGCAGCTCTCCGGAACGGCGACGGCTCTGTGCAGACTGATCGGTGAGCGGACCGGCTGCAAGACGCGCGCCATTGAGTTCTCGACCATGCAGAGAGCAGCGACGCATGTCGCATCGCTTACAGATATTGAGGAGGCATATACGGCTGGCAGCATGGCTGCGGACGCTGCTTCCAAGGGCGAGACGGGCGAGATGGTCATCTTTCAGAGAGTCAACAAGGAGGGTGAGCCTTACCGCATCGAGTTCTCCAAGTTTGATATTCATCAGATTGCAAACGGCGTGAAGAACGTTCCTCAGGAGTGGATCAATGAGGAAGGTGATGGCCTGACGGAAGATTATGTGAAATATGCTCGTCCGCTGATTCAGGGTGAGCTGTTTCCGATCTGGGTGGACGGAACACCTCGTCATCTGGTAATGTCCGAGCTGCAGGAGTTCTGAGAAGGACGATTGAAAGAGATTTTTCTTTCCGGAGGGACGTGTGTCCCTCCGTTTTTTGTGTCAGAAAGGTTTCGTCAGAATCTAAGCGCGGCGCATGGTTTTCAGAATCCGCCAAACGCGTTATGATATGCAGGGTATGGCAAAGGAGGATAATATGGTCACCAATATGAAACGCGACATTCTGGCTCTGAACATGGAAGAACAGCTTCAGGAGATTGCCTCGGAAAAATATGGCAAGTCCACCATTGCAGAATGCACGAACGAAGAACTTTATTACGTTATTCTGGATTATTGCAAGAGACTTCTGGCTGTTACAGAGAGAAATGCGGGGGAGAAGAGGGTATACTACATCTCTGCCGAGTTCCTGGTCGGAAAGCTTCTGTCCAATAACCTGATCAATCTGAAAATATATGACAGGATGCATGAGCTCCTGGAGAAAAACGGAAAGAATCTTGCAGAGATTGAGGAAATCGAACCGGAGCCGTCTCTTGGAAACGGCGGCCTCGGCCGACTGGCAGCCTGCTTCATGGATTCGATTGCAACCCTTGGTCTTTCGGGGGAGGGAATCGGTCTGAATTATCATTATGGATTGTTCCGCCAGGTACTGGACGATCATCTGCAGAAAGCAAAGAAGGATCCGTGGATTCAGGCAGATTCCTGGGAGAACCGGAGCGAGGTTTCTTTTGATGTCTATTACGGCAAAAGAAAGGTGACCTCCCGCATGTATGACATCGATGTTATCGGATATGACGCAGGTGTCAACAAGCTCCGCCTCTTTGATGTGGAGACCGTAGATGATTCTCTGGTAGAGGAGGGAATCACCTTTGATAAGGATGAAATCGAAAAGAATCTGACCCTGTTCCTGTATCCGGATGATTCAGATGAAAAAGGACGCCTTCTGCGTATTTACCAGCAGTATTTTATGGTCAGCAATGCGGCACAGTGGATTCTGCAGGAAATGAAGGTTCGGCAGTATGATCTTCGCCGCCTGTATGATCATGCGGTAATCCAGATCAACGATACGCATCCTACGCTCGTCATTCCTGAGCTGATCCGAATCCTGACGGAAGACAAGGCTCTGTCAATGGATGAGGCCATTGAGGTGGTTTCCAAGACCTGTGCCTACACTAACCACACGATTCTGGCGGAGGCTCTGGAAACATGGCCGATGGAGTATCTGGAAAAGGTGGTTCCGCAACTGATTCCCATCATTAAGGAACTGGACAGAAGAGTCCGGGCGAAATATAAAGATCCGGACGTTCAGATTATCGATGAAGAGAACCGCGTGCACATGGCATACATTGACATTCACTACGGATTTTCTGTGAACGGCGTGGCGGCGATCCACACGGAAATTCTGAAGGATACGGAGCTGCACAAGTTCTACGAGCTTTACCCTCAGAAATTCAATAATAAAACCAACGGAGTTACCTTCCGCAGGTGGCTGCTGTCCTGCAACCACAATCTGGCAAATTTCCTGTCCGAGTCGATTTCAGATGCCTACAAAAAGGATGCAGGACGCCTGGAAGATTTGCTTCGGTATCACGATGATGATGAGACTTTGAACAGGCTGGAGGCAATTAAGCAGGAAAATAAGCGGGCTCTGGCAGATTACGTGAAGACACATGAAGGCGTTGCATTGGATCCGGAAGGAATTTTTGATATTCAGATCAAGAGGCTTCATGAGTACAAGCGGCAGCAGATGAACGCACTGTATATCATCCATAAATATCTGGAGATTAAGGGCGGAAAGAAGCCGGTGCGTCCGCTGAACTTTATTTTCGGCGCAAAGGCGGCTCCGGCTTATATCATCGCACAGGATATCATCCATCTGCTGTTGGTGCTGCAGGATATTATCAACAACGATCCGGATGTAAATTCATACATGCATCTGGTGTTCGTCACCAATTACAATGTCACATATGCGGAAAAGCTGATTCCGGCCTGCGATATCTCGGAACAGATTTCGCTGGCATCCAAGGAGGCGTCCGGAACTTCCAACATGAAATTTATGCTGAACGGTGCGGTAACTCTTGGCACAGCGGACGGAGCGAATGTTGAGATCCATCAGCTGGTAGGGGATGAGAACATCTATATGTTCGGAATTGATTCGGACACCGTGATCAAGCATTATAAGAATGCGGACTACGTATCCCGCGACTATTACGAAAAGAGTCCTGTCATCAAGGAGGCTGTGGACTTTATTGTAGGACCGCAGTGCATGAAGCTGGGACATAAGGAGAATCTGGAGCGGCTTTACAAGGATATTCTGAACAAAGACTGGTTTATGGCATTGATCGATCTGGAGGATTATATCCGCGTGAAGGATCAGATGCTGAAGGATTACGAGGACCGCAGGAGATGGAACCAGATGAGTCTCGTGAACATTGCAAAAGCGGGCTTTTTCTCCAGTGACCGTACCATTCGGGAATACAACGAGGATATCTGGAAGCTGCAGTAAAGTGCGCAGAAACCTGTTTTTTTATCGGCGGGATCCGTTCACTGCGGCGGTTTGTGCAGAATCCGCAGCGGTGGTACGGATAGATGGCCGGTGGGATCAGGAAAAGGGGAATCGTATTGGCAGATATGGATTTGTTTGAATACATGCGGCAGAAGAAAACGCAGGATGAGTCGCCTCTTGCCGCAAGACTGCGCCCCAGGACCTTGGATGAAGTGGTGGGTCAGCAGCACATTATCGGGAAGGACAAGCTGCTGTACCGCGCAATTAAGGCAGATAAGCTGGGCAGTCTCATATTCTACGGTCCCCCCGGTACGGGAAAGACCACACTGGCCAGGGTAATTGCAAACACGACCTCCGCCGAATTCTGCCAGATCAATGCAACCTCTGCCGGCAAAAAGGACATGGAGGAGGTTATTCGCGGGGCAAAGGATCGGCTCGGCGGCTATGGAAAGAAAACGATTCTTTTCATCGACGAGATTCATCGCTTCAATAAAGGGCAGCAGGATTATCTGCTGCCTTTTGTGGAGGATGGAACGATTACCCTGATCGGTGCAACCACGGAAAATCCGTATTTTGAAGTGAACAGTGCATTGATTTCCCGTTCCATGATCTTTGAGCTGCACCCGCTGTCTGCGGAGGATATTCAGAAACTCCTGCAGAGGGCAGTGAGTGATTCAGACAGGGGAATGGGAAGCTACCGCGCTGTATTGGACGAGGATGCGGCAGAGTTTCTTGCAGATGTATCGAACGGAGATGCCAGACATGCACTGAATGCGGTTGAGCTGGGTGTGCTGACCACGGAGCCGTCGGAGGATGGGAAAATTCACATCACGATGGATGTTGCCAGGGAGTGCATTCAGAAACGTGTTGCCAGGTATGATAAAAAAGGTGATAATCACTACGAT
>CAVAJA010000316.1:0-4104 GCA_963588615.1 Lachnospiraceae bacterium
GGATAAACAGACCAATGGGCATAGACCACATTGGTCTGTTTATCCAGAATTTCATAATAGGCTCCGGGGACATCTGTCCTCGAGCAGATGGTCATCTCATAGGAACCGGACGGCAGATACACGTAGGAAAATCCCTCGTTCTCCTCGACCTCTCCGTCCTCTCCCAGCAGAACGCTCTCCCCGCCGGAGGAAATTACCGGCATGGCATCGCTCTTTTTCAGATTCCGATATCCGCCGGCCAGGAAACCCAGAATCAATACCAGCAGCAGGAAGCCGTAATACACTTTTCGTGCGGAAATTCTGCTCAAAGAACCTTTGCTCAGAAAATCATTTCTCAAAGAGTCACTTCTCAGAGGATCTTTCCTCGGAGATTCTTTTTTCATCCATGTTCCAACTCTGCTCATATCGTACGACTTTCAGAAACTAGGAATCCGCCCTTTTCAGCAGGACATAGCCATCGCTGTATTCCAGCTCGACAACATATTCCGCCCCATTATAATCCAGCACCTTCTCTTTTCCATCGCCCCCTGCAGGCAGCTCTTCCCCCATCCAGAGAATCGCCTGCGGGTGATAGTCGGAATCCTCATAAATATTCGTGGCATTTTCCACCAGAATATGCTCCAGTCGGGCATCGGTTCCCTCCAGCTGCACCCACAGCGGATACTCATAATAGCCCCCGTTGCAGTACAGGCCTATTTCGCTGTAACCATCCTCCCGAATCCTGTCGCAGAGCAGGGTCTGTGCCTTGTATTGATCCTTCCACCAATAGTAGTACCCTTCTGTGCGGTTCGAACTCTGTGAATCCGCAATTCCCCTGTGAAACACGAACATTTTCTGTGTCTGATGCAGGCACAGCGCCGCAAGTCCCATGCAGAATGCCGCCTTGAAAACCACCGGAAGTTTTTTTAAACCGGCTGAGTTCATAGATCGTGCGATTCGGGCAATTCCCCAGACGAGCGCCGGGCACAGCAGCGCAAGGTACGGAATTTCATATCTGGTCTCATACATTTCCCAGCGAAGGATCCACAGAAACAGCACAAAGCAAAGGGATGACAATACATAATACCATCCGAATCTCTGCGGCCTGCCGATCGGTGCTTTCTTCTCCTGATGGATCCCGGCATCGGCCTTTTTCGAAATTCCAGAGGGCCTGGAGGCCTTTGCATGCCGCCTTGCCAAAGATACAAGGAATGCGGTCATCAGCAATCCGCTGACGAGCATCCACGCCCAGACAACCAGCGAATTGATTGCTGTGTCATGTCCGTAATCCCTTGCCGCATTGAAGGCAAAGGCTCTCCCGTCTTCCGATATGGATGGATCATTCAGCTCCACCTGCAGGATGCCGGAAATCCCGTTCAGCACACGTTCCATCCATCCCGGCAGACTGTCCATATAGATGTTCGGCAGGTTGAAAAAGAAATTCTTCAGGAAATTGACCAGCAGATAGGCAGGCTGTGCCGTACCGACCATTTGTCTGGCACCGGCCGCCGGACTCATAAAGGCATGGTAGGTCTTCAGCATGCGCAGCAATTCGGGAAGCGCCAAAAGCGCCGCCGCGATTCCCGAGCCGATCATGCACAGGATGACCTTCACGGCACGATCTCTCCTTCGGATGCATCCTGCCAGGATCGGAATAAGGAACAGCACCATTCCAAGACAGACGGACGGCTTGGTTAAATATCCCATCCCGATGCACATGCTCATGATAAAGAGCTCTTCCAGATTAAGACACCGGCATTCTCTTCCCAGCAGCGGCTGTTCCTGACGGTACAGTGCGACCGCCTGTACAACGAACAGCACAAGGAACACATTCGAAACCAGATCCACCTGCGTGGTGAGGCTCTCGGCGAACGCGATGGGCAAAGACGCATACAGCAATGCGGCAATTCCCGACATTGCTGCGGAGCAGCCCAATTCCCCTGCGAGCAGTCCGACCAGTCCTGTGCAGATCCACAGCGACGCACACTGCACGAAATTCACAAAGAGATCGCTGTTATTCGCCAGAGCATACACATGGAGCATGATGAATTCCCCCAGCATGGGGCTGAAAACCTGGCGGTCAATGCTCGTTGCGTAGTGCTCCACGGATCGGTTGGCAATCCAATGCGGGATGCGCGCAAGGTGATATGCCATGGAATCCCAGTTGTACGGAACGGTTTTCCAGGCAAGATATCCGGCAAGAGAACAGACAAGAACGACACATCCCCAGACAATCACGGCCGGCACGCCGCCAAGCGTTTCCTTCACTCCTGCCTTCGCCGCCGGACGTCTTCCCCAAAGCTTCCGTATCCCGGACAACTGCCGCAGTCCGGTCAGAATTCGTGCCGCGCACAGGCAGCACAGAACGCCCCAGCACAATGCGATATGCGTTCCGTCCAGTAAGTGAAAAACGGACAACCCCTCTGTGATCCCATATACGCACAGACACCACACACAGACAGCAATCCCGAAGGCTCTCGCGGCTGCAGGGATATCCCCTGCCGTTTTCACCGACTGCAGTTCTGCATCGTTCTCATTCTGTTTTCGATCTCTGTGCACAGCCTGCACCATCGCTGTCAGGAACATGAGTGCAAAGCTAAGCGGCAATAATACTGCCATCATCGGTCCGTTTTCTCCCACGTCTGTTTGATGAACTCCAGATACTCCCCTGCGATCCTCACCTGATCAAATCGCCCGCGATCCAATCGTTCCACATGATTCACCGGCTTTTTCATATGTGCAAGCCAGTCCTCCGGGTCATACGGATCATCCACATATTCCGCCAGATTCTGCGTGACCTCAGGAATACAGGCACATCTGGTTGCAACCACCGGCGTTCCCATCATCATGGCCTCCAGCGGCGGCAGTCCGAAGCCCTCGAACACACTGGGGAAAAGAAAGCATTTCGCATGCGCATACAATGCATTCCGATCCTCGATGTCAAGATATCCCGTCAGAACAACCGCATCCTCCAGTCCCAGCTGTGCAATCTCCTCCCGGATCTGCTGCGCCGCGTTTCCGTTGATGCCGGTGATCAGGAGCTTTTTGCAGTACTCTTCTCCAAGATGCTCATCAGTATGAATCCGATGCATGATTTTCAGAAGCGTCCCCATATTTTTATGCGGGATCAGCTGGCCGACTGTATAGTAGTAACTCCCATCCGACACACCGTACCGGTCTGCAAGAGGACCGAAGGCACTTTGCTGTTCCGGATTCAGAATCACAGGATCATAGATGGTCCGAATCTTCTCTCTTTGAAAATGATAGGTCTTTACCAGATCCTCCGCCACATAATTCGAGATCGCAACGTTTGCGTCGGAGCGGTCCCGGTCCACCCGCCAGGCCAGCTTGGAATACACAACCTCGTGGAAAGGGTGATATTCCGGATAATGATAGGCCTGAATGTCGTGTATGGTCGTAATGTATCGGACGCCTTGATTCCGGAAAGGCCTGTCGTACACCGGACTGAAGCAATATCGCAGTCCGTGTTTTCTCAGGAAATGATTCAGATGCAGATTCTGCCACAGGATGCGCTTCAGGATATTCTCCGAAGCAATCGGTGCCTGCAGAATCTCAAATCGATGATCTGCCTCCGCATAATGCACAAACGTGCTGCTGTTGTCCAGAGAGGTAATCAGAACGGCATGAAACTCCTCTTTCCGCTGCCGCATGCCATCCAGAAGGTTGCGCGCAACAACTTCTGTTCCGCCGACGCCTCCCGGACGAAGCCACAATAGATCCACCGCAAATTTCATTTCAAAGCTCATGTCTGTTCTCTGCTCTTTCTGTCTTCAGTCCTTGCCCTGTGCTCCATTTTCAGAATCCGCCATCGTTCCGGTGAGTGCCGCGGTAAATTCCCGTTTGCCTTCTCCGGACAGATGAACCGTGTCGCCGTAACAGCTGGCCTTTCCCGTATCCACCGCAACAATCCCCTGCAGCAGCTCCTGATTCAGCACATCCTCACAGGTCAGAGCTGTGTCCGACACCACATAATAGGGGCATTCTTCTTCATTCAGAATTCCGAGGTAACCTCTCATGAGTGCAACATACTCCGCATCATACATGACACTCCGGTATTTCGGCGTCTCAATAAAGGAGACGCCGAAATACCGGAGTGTCATGTAT
>CAVAJA010000317.1:0-7175 GCA_963588615.1 Lachnospiraceae bacterium
GCACTGTATGCAGATGATGTAAAGAATGGAGGAGTCGGCTTTGTGCCGGCTCCTTTTGCGTTTCTTTTGAGACCTTGCTGTACGGCGCATCGGCGCAGATGCTGTGGTAGAATAGCGGCATGACTAAGATTGCAATTTCGGTGCGCTCGCTGGTGGAATTCCTGCTGCGAAGCGGCGACCTGGACAACAGAACAGGAGGCGGCGGAGAAGGGGCTATGGCAGCAGGATCCCGACTTCACAGGAAGCTGCAGGAGTCCGCGGAGGGAGATTATCGACCTGAGGTGCCGCTGGAAAACATATGGAGCTATTCGCCGGCGGCTGAAAATGGAGAGGGGACAGACGATCTCAGAGTACAGGTCGGCGGACGTGCGGACGGAATCTGTCATGAAGACAGGAACATTGCGCAGCAGAATTCGCCGGCGGAGTTGTCCGAGCAGGATCGTCAGGGAGATGAAGAAGAATCCGCAAAGCAGGGGCAGTCGATCTGGACAATCGATGAAATTAAGACGACCTATCGACCCCTGCGCAGGATTCGGAAGCCGGATCCGGTGCATCTGGCACAGGCAAAATGCTATGCGTATTTTTACGCCGTCCAGAATAAGCTTCATGAAATCTGTGTGCGGATGACATACTGCAATCTGGTGACTGAAGGAGTCAAAAGATTTTATTGGGTTTACTCCATGGGAGAACTGGAGGAGTGGTACCGGGACCTTATGGAGAAGTACCGCCCGTGGGCAGAATTTCTGGCGAGGTGGCAGGTAAAGCGCACAGAATCCATTCACCAGCTTTCCTTTCCGTATGAGTACCGTGAAGGCCAGCGAGATCTGGCGGCCGGAGTATACCGCACGATTATTCACGGGCGAAAGCTTTTTCTGGAGGCTCCGACAGGGACAGGTAAGACGATTACAACACTGTTTCCTTCCGTAAAGGCGATGGGGGAGCAGAAGGCAGAGCGGATTTTTTACCTCACGGCGAAAACCGTGACGGGAAGTGCGGCCGAAAATGCACTGAATCAGATGCGGGAGAAGGGACTGGCGTGCAAGAGCGTTCTGCTGACAGCCAGGGAAAAGGTCTGCATTCTGGAACGTCCGGACTGCAATCCGGACAGCTGCCCGAGAGCAAGGGGACATTTTGACCGAATCAATGAGGCAATGTATGACCTGCTCATGCATGAGGATACCTTTTCGAGGAAAAACATTGCGCGATATGCAGAACAGCATCAGGTTTGTCCGTTTGAATTTGCATTGGATATGAGCTTATTCTCAGATGTCATCATCGGGGATTACAACTACTTGTTCGATCCGCATGCCTATCTGCGCCGCTTTTTTGCAGAAGCAGGGAGCGGCAGGAATTATATCTTTCTGGTGGACGAAGCACACAATTTGGTGGACCGCGGGAGAGAGATGTACAGTGCACAGCTGACAAGAACCCAGGTTACAGCACTGCGCCGCAGGGCGAGGGGGCATTGGCCCGAACTGTACAAGAAGCTGGGACGGCTGGCAAGGGAATTAAAAAATCTGCGGGAGGGAATTGAGGATTATGCCGTTCTTGCGGATGTACACAGGTTGGGCGGGCTGGTCACAGAGACGGATGATGAAATTGCAGGTATTCTCAGTGAGGAGCATATAAAAAAGCAGAGCGGAGAGGATTCGGAAGGAATACGAGGGGAAGATCGCGAGGTCTGGCAGGAGCTGCTGGAATTTTATTTCTGTATCGATCACTTTCAGATGATTTACACAGAGATGGATGATCATTATGTGAGCTGTGCAAGAACGCAGGGACGGGATTTTACCGTATATCTGCGGTGCATGGATCCGAGTCGAAAGCTGAAGGAATGCATGGATCGGGGGCGTGCATCGGTTCTTCTGTCGGCGACGATGCTGCCCATTACATATTACAAAGCCCTTCTGGGTGGGACGCAGGAGGATTATGAGGTCTATGCGCATTCGGTATTTGATCCGAGGAAACGAGGATTGTTTGTGGTCAGAGATCTGACGAGCCGCTACAATCAGAGGACGCCGGAAAATTATGCAAGAATTGCCGGCTGCATCGGCGGGGTGGTGTCGAAGCGGCATGGGAATTATATGATTTTCCTTCCATCGTATTCTTATCTGCACCAGGTGGAGCAGTGCCTTGGGGATCAGTTTGGAATGGGGATGGAAGGAAAGTGGCTTCCGGGACTGAACGGTACCATGATCGTGCAGCATCCTGGCATGACGGAGAGAGAAAGAGAAGATTTTCTGGAGAATTTTCACCAGATTCACGATGATCGGAGCCTTTTGGGACTGTGCGTGATGGGTGGGATTTTCAGCGAGGGCATCGATCTGATCCGGGATGCTCTGATCGGCGTCATGATTGTAGGGACGGGAATTCCCAAGGTCTGCATGGAGCGGGAACTTCTGAAAGAATATTTTGACCGTCAGGGAGTGAACGGATATGATTATGCGTATCGATTCCCGGGAATGAACAAGGTGCAGCAGGCTGCCGGTCGCGTCATTCGTACCGCCGAAGATGTGGGAATTGTGGTTCTTATAGATGACCGGTTTCTGGCTCCTTCCAGCCAAAAGCTGTTTCCGCTGGAATGGTCCAACCTTCAGGCGACGGACAGCAGTTCAGTGGCACGGCTGGTGGAGAGATTCTGGGACGAATGGCTGTGACAGAATTCTGAATTGCATGAACAAACAAAGAGAATTCAAATATTTTTTGAAATGAAAAATCCGTAAAAACTGTTAAAAACAGTGAAAAATGTGGATAACTCTGTGGATTCTGTGGATTATTCGCAAAAAATGAAATATGGCAATGGCAAAGAATGTCTGAAATATTCAGACAACATGGTTTCTCTTCATCGGGAACGGATGCGGCTTTGCAGGTGATTCGGACTGAGCTGTGCCTGCGCGGTCGTGCCTTCCTGTGCAGGCGCAGCCTCCGCTGCCGGATGTGCTGCTGTCAGAGAGCAGATGGGACAGCAGGAAGAAAGGAGAATTGTCTATGTGGGCGGAAGAAAGTGTGATGTATCAGATCTATCCTTTGGGAATGTGCGGGGCACCGTTCGAGAATGACGGCCGGCTGGAGCACCGCATCCTGCGTGTGCTGGATTGGATCCCGCACCTTAAGAAGCTGGGCGTTACAGCGGTGCTGTTCAACCCGCTGTTCGAGTCCGACACACATGGGTACAACACCAGAGATTTTCGGAAGGTGGACGTGCGGCTCGGAACCAATGAGGATTTCAAAAAGGTATGCGGGAGTCTGCATGAGGCGGGAATCCGCATTTATCTGGATGGTGTGTTCAATCATGTGGGGCGGGGATTCGGTCCGTTTCAGGATGTGCTGAAACGGCGCTGGGACAGTGAATACAAGGACTGGTTTTATCTGAATCTGGACGGCAATGACGGATACAACGATGGATTGTGGTATGAGGGATGGGAAGGAAACTACGATCTGGTGAAGCTGAATCTGGACAATGAGGCGGTGCGCAGTTACCTTTTGGACAGTGTTGGCATGTGGATTGACGAATTCGGAATTGACGGACTGCGGCTGGATGTTGCATACATGCTGAATCGAAATTTTCTGAAGGCTCTTCGCTGGCACACGGATCAGAAAAAGGCGGATTTCTACCTGATCGGAGAGATTCTGGGAGGAGATTACAAGCAGATCGTGAATCCGGAAATGTGCCATAGTGCCACCAATTATGAGTGCTGCAAGGGGCTTTGGTCGAGCTTCAACAGCATGAATATGTTCGAGATCAATCATTCACTGATGCGGCAGTTCGGATCCGATCCTTGGTGCCTGTATCGGGGAATGCATCTTCTGAGTTTTGCGGACAACCATGACATTACCCGCATAGCCTCGATTCTGAACAATCCATCGCATCTGCCTCTGGTATATGCGATGATGTTCGGGATGCCGGGCATTCCATGCATTTATTATGGAAGTGAATGGGGAATTCAGGGTCGAAAGGAACAAGGAGATCCCTGCCTTCGGCCGGAGGTGAAGCTGCCGGAATGGAATGAGCTCACGGAGTGGATCAGCAGGCTTTCTGCGGCAAAAACATCATCGGAAGCTCTTTGTTATGGTGATTTCCGCAGCGTCTTGCTGACAAACAGGCAGTGTATCTTTGAAAGAAAGAGTGCAAATGAGCGCGTACTGGTGGCGATCAATGCAGAAGGGACTGATTTTATGGCTCACTTTGATGCGGGCTGCGGAAAGGCAGTGGATCTGATTACAGGAAGCGAGCATGATTTCGGCGGCGGGAGCCGCCTGCCTGCATACAGTGCGGCCTTTTGGAAGTGCGAGCGGTGAAGAACAGACGCAGAATCGGCAGGAATGCGAAATTAAGGGGTTGACAGGGAGTGACAGCAGTTGTATCATTCCGACTAAATCAGTAGGGAATAAGTGGTAATTGAGACGGAGAGACCGCAGATGACACAGAGTGCATACAATCACAGCTTCATAATGATGATGCATATGATGTGCTGCTTCACGGACATGTTCCATGAGGCTTCATAGGGTGCGTCTATTGCGGAATCTTCGAATGGCATGAATGAGAATGATGCGAAGGAGTAGATGCGGCAGCTGGCGTCTGCTCCTTTTATTTATGGCGACGGTGATCTGAGGGAGAACAAATGGCAATCATAGAGGTAAAGGATTTGTCCAAGACCTTTGCAACCAGAGATGCAAAGGTAGAGGCTTTGAAGAACATCAATTTCTCTGTAGAGAAGGGTGACATCTACGGCATCATCGGAATGTCGGGAGCAGGAAAGAGTACCCTGGTGCGGTGTCTGAATTATCTGGAGGTTCCGACAAAGGGGACCGTGACGGTAGAGGGACAGGAGCTGGGAACGCTTTCCATGAAGGATCTGCGCAGACTTCGCAGCAGCATCAGCATGATCTTTCAGGGGTTCAACCTCCTGATGCAGCGCACCGTCCTGGATAATGTGTGTTTTCCGCTGACTCTGCAGCAGAATAAACTCAGCAAGGCACAGGCTCGGGAAAAAGCAGCGAAGCTGCTGGAAATCGTCGGCCTGTCGGAGAAAGCAAAATCCTATCCGGCACAGCTCTCCGGCGGACAGAAACAGAGAGTGGCGATTGCAAGAGCTCTGGCCAGTGATCCGAAAATCCTGCTGTGTGATGAGGCAACCAGCGCACTGGATCCGCAGACGACGCAGTCGATTCTGCAGCTGCTGCGCAGGATCAATGAAGAGACTGGCATCACCATTGTGATCATCACCCATCAGATGTCGGTGGTCCGTGAAATCTGCAGGCATGTGGCGATCGTGGAAAACGGAGAAATTGTAGAGAATGGTCCGGTGGAGGAAATTTTCACGCATCCGAAATCCAGGGCGGCAAGACAGCTCATTATAGAAGGAAAGGACCCGGATGAGTGGGAGGAGAAGGAGAAAAAATGCACTTCGCTCACGGAGGAGCTTCGCACGGCCCGCACCGTCCGCATCGTATTCACCACGAATTCTTCCTACGAGCCGGTCATTGCCAACATGATTCTGGAGACGGGGCATCCTGTCAATATTCTGAAGGCAGATACCAAGGACGTCGGCGGCGTGGCAAGAGGTGAGATGATTCTGGGCCTGGATGAGGGAGAGGAGCTTGCGGCACGGCAGATTGCGTATCTGAAAGGGTGCGGACTGGAGGTCGAGGAGCTGACAGGAGGTAAAAAAGAATGACATCAACGGAGATACAGATGATTATTGAGGGCGTTTGGGAGACATTGTACATGACACTGGTATCCACTCTTTTCGGCTATGTCATCGGTCTTCCGTGGGGGATTGCATTGAAGGTCACGGATAAGGATGGACTGCATCCGAATCAGGTTGTTTATCGGGTGCTGGACGTTGTGACCAACATCATGCGTTCCATTCCGTTTCTGATTCTTCTGATCATTGTGCTGCCTCTGACAAAGGTGATTGTCGGCAAGACATACGGCTCCACGGCAACCATTGTTCCGCTGGTGATTTCGGCAGCACCGCTGATTGCCAGAATGGTGGAATCCTCTCTGAATGAGGTGGATCGCGGTGTGATTGAAGCGGCGCAGTCCATGGGCGCAGGAACACTGCAGATTGTATGGAAGGTTCTTCTGGGGGAGGCGAGAATCTCCCTGATCTCCGGAGCAACGATCACTATCGGAACCATTCTGGGGTATTCTGCAATGGCCGGTACCATCGGAGGCGGCGGACTGGGCGACATTGCCATCCGCTATGGATATTATCGCTTCCAGCCGAACATTCTGTATACAACGGTCATTCTTCTTGTTCTGCTGGTGCAGGTTTTCCAGCTGATCGGAACAATCCTGTCGGCAAAGCTGGACAGACGGCATATGTGATGAAAAGGAATGTAGCTGTTTCGGGACACGCAAGGAGCGTGACGCCTTGGAACGGATGCAGATAGAACGCAGGGAATGGTCCCTGTCTGAAAACGCATTGTGCGGGATTTCCGCACCGGACTTTGATCTGCGCGCACTTGATCGGAGTTCGTTATGCACAGCACGTGCGCAGGGAGTGCATCAGCAGATGCATCAGAGAGGAGATTTATTATGAAGAACAAGATTGTGGCAGCACTGGCGGCAGCGGCATTGACGATGGGACTTTTGACCGGCTGCGGAAGCTCATCCGCAGATACCGCAGCAGATTCTGCTGCAGCGGAGGAGACAACAGAGGCTGCGGAAGAGACAACAGGAGAGGACGCCAAGGAAAGCAGTGAGGCGGCAGATGGTGACAACGTCATCACAGTGGCAGCTACGCTGACCCCCCACTCTGAGATCCTTGAGGCGGTAAAAGACGTACTGGCAGAACAGGGATATGAGCTGGAGGTTACCGTATTTGAGGATTATGTACAGCCGAACAATGTGGTGGATTCCGGTGAGATGGATGCCAATTATTTTCAGCATGTCAATTATCTGAATTCCTTCAATGAAGAGAACGGAACAAATCTCGTCGTCGCAGAGAACGGCAAGATTCACTATGAGCCCTTTGGAATCTACGGCGGCACCAAGAGTGATCTGGCTGACATCGCAGACGGGGATGCGATTGCAATCCCGAATGACACAACCAATGAGGCAAGAGCTCTGCTGCTCCTTCAGCAGGAAGGCCTGATCACACTGGCTGAGGATGCGGGTGTGACTGCAACAGTCAATGACGTGACAGAGAACCCTTACAATCTGGAGC
>CAVAJA010000318.1:0-2257 GCA_963588615.1 Lachnospiraceae bacterium
GGATCTGGGAGTGCAGGACGCAGCCGGCGGAAACGCCTCACCGGAAGAGGAAACGTACACAGAGGATGAACTGGATGACCTCGATCTGGATGAATGGGAAATGAATCTTGGGGATGCGATACAGGAGCAGACCATTCTTGAACAGCCGGATCTAAGGAACGCCGGGGTGTCCGGGAAAAGAGGGGAAAATATATCTGCGGCAAAGGGACATGCGGAAAAAGGACGGAAAAGCACGCAGAGGGAGTCCAACAGCAGGGAAACCCGCAGAAGACCGGAAGGAGCGGCTGGAAGAGCCGGCAATTCGGCAGACCAACGGGACAGCAGGAGACAGGAAGGCCGTTCGGACAGCAAAAGATCATTCGGACGCACGGAGCGAGGGGAGGATACGGATACGAGACGGGAAGAAGAACTCTTGTATGATGAATTCGATGAATACGAAGATGGTGAGATGTATTCAGGCAGAAAGTCCCGGAGAGAGAGGGGAAAAGGAAATTCCGGCAGGGCGGCGATGAGCCGCAGGGAACGGAAGGAGTATGAGGAATTTCTGGCCTACAAGGAAGAACAAAGCAGGGAAAAGGGAAGGAACAAAGGAAAAAAGAAACATCATTTCGGGAGAAAGATTCTGATTTTGCTGCTGATTTTGCTGATCGGAATCCCGGTCCTTTATGTCGCTGCCAGGATGAACGGCATTATGGAAGGGGTCAGCACCTCCGATATCAAAGAAATGATCAGTGCCGAGGTTCAGAAGAGTCAGGAAACCGGTGCAATGGCGGGCTATACAAACATCGCGCTCTTCGGATTGGATTCCACCGAGCAGAGCCTGGATGCGGGCAACAACAGGACAGATGTGATGATCATTGCATCGATCAATGATTCGACGGGAGAAGTGAAACTTGTCTCGGTGTACCGTGATACTTATCTGGACATCGGGGACGGAAATTATCAGAAGGCCAATGCGGCCTACGCCTACGGCGGTCCGGAGCAGGCCATTAAAATGCTGAACACGAATCTGGATCTGAACATTACGGACTATGCGACCATTGGCTTTTCCGGCGTGGCGGATATGATCGATGCTGTGGGAGGAATTGAAATCGATGTGCAGCAGGATGAGATCGATCATCTGAACAATTACCAGTCCACCATGGCGGCAGAGCTCGGAAAGGAATATGTTCCTCTCACATCCACCGGTCTGCAGACGCTGAACGGACTGCAGGCGACGGCATACTGCAGAATCCGCTATACGGACGGAGGAGACTTCAAACGGACAGAACGACAGAAAGAGGTTTTGTCCAAAACCTTTGCAAAGCTTAAAAGTGCCGGACCGGTTGCAATGCTCAAGGCAGCAGACAGTCTTTCCAGCGAAGTGAAGACATCTCTCAATGCAGCAGAGATTTCGGCATTGGTTCTGAAGGCCCTGAGAATGAGCATTGCAGATACCAGCGGATTTCCGAATGAACAGTATCGGACGGTGGGATACATCGGGGATCAGTCCTGCGTGATACCGATTCATCTTACGGACAATGTGACCTGGCTGCATCAGTATCTGTTTGAAGATGACAGCTATCAGGTCTCCGATACCGTGCAGACCATCAGCAATGAGATCAGCACGCGGTCGGGATATTAAAAGTGGATCGGGGCGGAGGTGTATGTGAAGAAAGTTGTTGTTGTAGGTGCCGGTGCGGCAGGACTGATGGCGGCCTGTGCCGCGCTTGATGCAGGAGCGAAGGTCATTGTTTTGGAACATAATGAAAAGGCCGGCAAGAAGATTTACATTACGGGGAAAGGGCGGTGCAATTACTCCAATGCCTGTGAGAATCAGGATTTTTTTGCCAATATCCTGCGCAATCCGAAATTTCTGTACAGCGCCGTCTATGATTTTGACAGCACAGCGATGACGCGCTTTCTGCAGGAGAATGGCTGCCCTGTGAAGGAGGAGAGAGGGAAAAGACTCTTTCCTGCCTCGGATCGGGCCTTTGATGTTACAGATGCCTTGGTGCGGCATCTGAAGAGAAAAGGAGGGGAGCTTCGGTTTCACAGGGAAGTGTCGCAGATCCTTCTTTCAGAGGACAGAAGGGCGCGGGGGGTGCGTCTGTCGGACGGACAGATTCTGGAGGCAGATGCTGTCATTGTTGCGGCGGGAGGGAAATCCTATCCGTCCACCGGCTCCACCGGTGACGGCTTCCGCCTGGCAGCGGAGCTTGGGCTGAAGGTAACAGATCCGGCACCATCGCTGGTGCCCTTTACGCTGAAGGAAAAG
>CAVAJA010000319.1:0-2812 GCA_963588615.1 Lachnospiraceae bacterium
TCATGGAATCCTCCTTTCGCTGCCGGGTCATACCTCGAGAATAGGTCAAAATATGTAAAAAAACAACGTATTTTCTGCAGAATATGTCTGGTAGGGAACCACTATTTTTCCTAGAATTCTGATGTAATCGTTAAAAACGTGACAAACCGATTCGGGATCGAAAAATGCGAGATCGGATCTTCAGAAAGATTAAGGAAGAAGCAAAAGAAGGAGGTAATACATGAAGGTTTGCTACAGGGCGGGATCCGTAACGTCTGCAGAAAATTACTATTCTATTGCGGCCGATGCGGTGGAGCTGCGGCTGTGGTTCCTGACAGATGACATCATTCGTATCCGCGCGGGTTTCGACGGGGATTGGGACGAGGCTTCGTACAGCCTGGTGATGACAGCGTGGGAGTCCAGAACGGACGAGCTGCTGAAGGATTACCGCAGGAGAGTGGAGACCGCACATGCTGAATTGACAGACGGTACGGACAAGGCCGTGATTCAGGGGGCGAAGCTGCGCATTGAGATCGAGAAGGATCCCTTCCGCATCTGCGTATATGACGCCGACGGCACGCAGATCCATGCGGATATTCCGGATCTTGCATATCGAGAGGATTCCAACAAGAGACGCTTCCATACCAGCCAGATCGAGGCAGAGGACTGCTTCTATGGATTCGGCGAGAAATCCGGCGACATCAACAAGGCGGAGAAGTTCATGAACGTAGCTCCGGGCGATGCCATGGGCTATAACCCGGCCGAAACCGACTCTCTCTACAAGCATGTTCCTTTCTATATCAAGCTGCAGGGACAGAGCAAGAAGGCTGTCGGATATTTCTACCACTCGACCGCTGAGTGCTCTTTCAACATGGGACGCGAGAAGCGCAATTACTGGCACCGATACTCCACCTTCTGCGCAGATGCGGGTGATGTTGATCTGTTCCTGATCGCAGGCCCCTTCATTAAAGATGTCGTAGAGCGCTATACCGATTTGACCGGCAAATCCGTCCTGCTGCCGAAGGCAGCTCTTGGATACCTTGGTTCCTCCATGTACTACCCGGAGCTTGCAAAGGATTCGGACGACGCCGTTCTGGAGTTCATCGACACGACTAGGGAAGAGGACATCCCGACCGACGGTTTCCAGCTTTCCTCCGGCTACTGCGCTGTGGAGACCGAGGAAGGCATGAAGCGCTGCACCTTCAGCTGGAACTATGACCGCTTCAAGGATCCGGCTGACTGGTTTGCGCAGATGAAGAAGAGAGGCATCGTTGTCTCTCCCAACATCAAGCCCGGCATGCTGCTGGTGCATCCACTCCTGAAGGAGATGGAAGAGAAGGGCATGTTCGTAAAGGACAGCAAGGAAGATAAGCCCGGCGTCGGAACTTGGTGGGGCGGCAAGGGATATTTTGTCGACTTCACAAGGGAAGAGAACCGAAAGAACTGGAAGAAATACATCACCGAGAATCTGCTGCAATACGGCTGTGAATCCATCTGGAATGACAACTGCGAGTACGATTCTATAGTGGACAAGGACTGTCGCGTTTACTACGAAGGAAAGGGTAGCACCATCGGCACGATGAAGCCGGTGATGAGCAACCTGATGTGTCAGCTCTCCAATGAGGCCATCGTGGAGTACAACCAGGATGTCCGCCCGTTCTCTGTCTGCCGTTCCGGTCATGCCGGCATTCAGCGATATGCACAGGTCTGGGCTGGCGATAACCTGACTTGCTGGGAGGCGCTTAAATACAACATCGCAACCATTCTGGGCTCCGGACTGTCCGGTATGGCCAACACAGGCTGTGATGTCGGCGGCTTCTACGGGGAATCCCCGGAGCCGGAGCTGTTCGTTCGCTGGGTACAGAACGGCGTATTTATGCCGCGGTTCTCGATCCATTCCACGAACACGGACAACACGGTAACAGAGCCCTGGATGTACACAGACAAGAAGCCGCTCATCAAGGCAGCCATTGATTTTCGCTACAAGATGAGCCCGTACCTGTATTCGCTGATGTATCGTGCGCATGTAACCGGTCTTCCACTGATGGAGCCCATGTTCATGGCATTTCAGAATGATTCGAAGACCTGGAACGAAGGAATCAACTTCATGTGGGGCGACAGCCTGCTGGTGGCAAATGTTGTGGAGAAGGGAGTGACGACCCGCAGGGTATACCTTCCTGAGACAGATGACGAGAGGATTCGCTTCTACGATTTTCAGACGAGAATGCCGCATGAGGGCGGTCAGGAAATTGAAATTCCGGTGGATCTGTCCTCTGTGCCGATGTTCATTAAATCCGGTGCCATCGTCCCGATGTCGACGAATCGCCTGACGAACCTGATGAATGAGAAAACAACTGGTCTGACCATTCTGCTGGCACCGGATGTGGATTCCTCCTTCACGATGTATGAGGATGACGGCAAGACGAATGACTGCAGGAAGGGACAATATCTGACGACTGAGATCGCAGTGACGGCTGGAACGAAGACCGAGGTATCTTTCCGCCATGAAGGCGCATATGAGACCGCAGTGGAAACGATTGCGCTGGACGTGGTTCACAGAGAGAAGGCACCCTTCTGTGTACATGTAGAAGGCAGAGAGCTTCCGCACTTCCTGCACCGCAGGAAATTCGAGGATGCTGCCGAGGGTTGGTACTACAGTCAGAGCCTCAAGTCCGTACAGATCAGATATGCGAACCCGAAACAGGATCATAAGGTTCTGATCTCGTTTGAGCAGTTTGATTTAATTGGGATGTGATATATGTTCAGCACAGGACGATTTTCATCGAGAACGGACCGCTTGCGGGCAAGTTCTCGAATGAAATCGGACTGCGGC
>CAVAJA010000320.1:0-2972 GCA_963588615.1 Lachnospiraceae bacterium
TTCCAGAGGCGAGACATAGAAGCGGTCTACTTTCCAATGCGGAATGCGGTCCGCAAGGAGTCGTGCCTCGTGAAAGCCCCTTTCCGTCAATGTATGGTGTTCATAATCCGGCTCAGCATGCCGGATGAAAATAATGCGCATGGATAGCTCCTTTCAGCGGCAAAATCGTATTTTTCCTTTCGTGTTCCGAAGCTGATCATAACACACAAGGTAAACTTTTGGCCGGGTTTATGATAAACTCATAAGAATCGAACATAATTTCGACTGCGGCGCTGGATCCTGCTGATAGGAGCAGGGCTGTGCCGCGGCTGATTTCGGCGATAAGAGAGAAGGGACTATGATTGCATCTTTGACTGGAACAGTGGAGACATGCACACAGAGCAATGTCGTTCTGAATGTAAATGGAATTGGTTTTGATGTGAAGATGAGTGCAGAGGGAATTCGTGAACTGGCTTCCTGTTCGGCAGATGAGATGGTTCACATTCACACCTATATGAGCTTTGGGCGAGAGGGAGACGTGACGCTGTTCGGCTTTCTTGGTGCGGATGAGCTGGATCTGTTTAAAAAGCTGATCACCGTCAGCGGAATCGGCCCAAAGGGTGCGCTGTCGCTTTTGTCTGTCATGAGTGCAGAGGATCTTGTTTTTGCTGTTCTGGCAGGAGATTCAAAAGCGATATCGAGAGCTCCGGGAATCGGGAAAAAGACGGCAGAACGGCTGGTGCTGGATCTTCGGGACAAGTTGGAGCTTGCGGCAGAGAGCTTTGCGCGTGAGGACAGGGGAGAGAATGTCCTGGCGGACCGGAGGGAGCAGCAGGAGATCGGAGCGGCAGGTGAGGCGGTTGAGGCACTTACCGCTCTTGGATATTCCAGGGCGGAGGCAGCAAGGGCAGTCCGCGCGGCAGCATCGGAGGAGGGAAGGAAAGATGCAGACACGCAGGAGCTTCTGAGTGGAGCACTGAGATATTTATAACCATTGATCAGGCAGGAGAATAACCCGTGGAAAAACGCATGATTGAAACCAGCCTCACGAAAGAGGATGAGAAAATAGAGGGTTCCCTCAGACCACAGAGACTGGAAGATTATATCGGTCAGACGAAAATAAAGGACAGCGTCAGTGTCGCCATAGAAGCGGCCAAGCTGCGAGAGGAGCCGCTGGATCATATTCTGTTTTATGGTCCCCCCGGACTGGGGAAAACGACGCTGGCCCAGATTCTGGCAAATGAGATGGGAGTCCACATTAAGATAACGAGCGGTCCTGCCATTGAGAAACCAGGAGAGATGGCTGCTATTCTCAATGGACTGAAGGCAGGAGATATCCTGTTCGTAGATGAGATTCATCGGTTGAATAAACAGGTCGAGGAGGTGCTCTATCCTGCGATGGAGGATTTCGCCATCGATATCATGATCGGAAAGGGCGCTGCCGCCAAATCTATACGCCTTGAACTGCCGAAGTTTACCCTGGTGGGGGCAACGACACGGGCGGGGCTTTTGTCGGCACCTCTTCGGGATCGATTCGGAATGATTCAGCGGCTCGAATTCTATCAGGTGCCGGAGCTGAAGGAAATTATCCTGCATTCTGCAAAGAAGCTGGATGTAAAGGTCGAGGAATCCGGAGCACTGGAAATGGCGAAGCGGTCAAGGGGAACACCAAGACTTGCCAACCGCATTCTGAAAAGAGTGAGGGATTATGCACTGGTTCGGTTTGACGGTATTGTCACAGAGGAAGTGGCAAGGACGGCGCTGAATCTGATGGACGTGGACCCGATGGGACTGGATCGCAGCGACAGGAGAATTTTAACGACGTTGATTCAGAATTTCGGCGGCGGACCGGCGGGACTGGAAACTCTGGCTGCTTCCATCGGAGAGGATGCCGGAACGATCGAAGACGTGGTCGAGCCGTATTTGCTGCAGAACGGTCTTTTAAACCGGACACCGAGAGGAAGAGTGGCCACAAGGGTGGCCTACGAACATCTGGGGCTTGAATTCCCTGAGAATGGGGAATTATAATGTTAAAGGTTTCTTTGAATATTCATCCCCGGGAGGATCACAATCACCATGGCAGCAAATGCAGCGAAAACCGATGCAGAGGTTATTATTGATGGAAAGGTGTACACTATTTCCGGACTTGAGAGTGAAGAATATATTCAGAAGGTAGCATCGTATTTAAATGGAAAGCTTGCAGAACTTCGGAAGAGTGACAGCTATATGCGTCTGAGCCCGGATTACCGCAATGTTCTGCTGCAGCTCAACATTGCAGATGATTATTTTCGGATGCAGCAGGAGAAGGAAGAGATTCGTCAGGACAGTGCGACCCGTGAGAAGGATCTCTATGATCTTAAGCACGAGCTGATTGCTACGCAGATGAAGCTGGAAAAGGCGGAAAAGGATCTGAAGGCTCTTCGCGAGAAGAATAATGAAAATGAGAAGAGTGTGATCCGTTTGGAGACGGAATTGAAGACCCGCAAGGACGATAAGAGGATCTGATGGAACGGCAGGTCTGACGGAATTCATGCTGCGGATTTTACGGGGAAGGGCATCGGAGCGGTCCGATGTCCTTCCCTGTGTTTTGCAGTAATAGAACACAGCGGCAGGTTGAAGATATGAGAAAAAAAGTGGAACTGTTGGCTCCGGCCGGAAATATGGAAGCCTTTCGAGGAGCAGTAAATGCGGGGGCAGATGCCGTATATCTTGCGGGGCAGCAGTTTGGAGCCAGGGCGTATGCGGATAATTTTACTCGTGAGGAGCTTACAGATGCGATCCGAAGAGCACACCTTTCGGGAATTCGGGTCTATCTTACGGTGAATATTCTGACAAGGCAGGAGGAACTGCAGGAACTGGAAAGCTTCGTTTTCGGGATCTATGAGGCGGGGCTGGACGGCGTCATCGTGCAGGACCTCGGCACTGCGGCAATGCTGCGTCGAAAGTGTCCGGGGCTGGAACTTCATGCAAGCACACAGATGTCTGTTGCAGGA
>CAVAJA010000321.1:0-5970 GCA_963588615.1 Lachnospiraceae bacterium
CATAATATCCGTTTTCCTTCTTCTCCATCGAGATCGCCGCAAGCGGACATACCGCGCTGCACACCCCGCAGCCGGTGCACAGCTGTTCCTTCACCATCCGGCTCACCGTTTTTTCTTTTCTACTACCGCTCATCCTGTCTCCCTGTTCATCCGCAGATTCATTGACGCTTCAGCTTGCTTACAATCTTTCTGCTCTCTTCTCTGTAGCAGCACCAGCTGCCCGCAGCGATCACGGCTGCAGCGATGGTCACGGTCACGACCGCCTCCAGAATCCATGAAAGGATTCCCGGATTGGATTCAAAGTGCAGACAATATGTGATCACAAAGATCAGCAGCATCTCGAAGAGCGAGACGACGTAGTGCTTCGCCGCCGTCCACACGCTCCTTTTGATGATATTCCGGCTCAGGTAGATCACATAGAAACAGAATTTATAGGCGACGGCTGCCAGCGTTCCGACGGCAATCCCGACCAGACCATACTTTGTGACAAGTGAGAGGGAAATGGCAAGGTTGATGACCGGCTCCAGAATCACCCATTTTTTGGTCTGCCGGTAATGTCCCGCCGCCTGGGTCACCGCCTGATACGGCAGACGATAGGAATTGATGGTATGCGCCGCCAGCAGAATATAGGCAAACGCAGGACGGATGTAATTGACATCCGAGACGCCCTTCGTATAGATATTGACAAAGCCCATCAGCAGCACCGCCGTGGCTGCGTACACCCCTGTGACAATGCTGCTGATCACCAGCTCCACCACACCAAGGCTCTCTCTTGCCTTTTCCTCTTCTTCTCTGGCCAGCAGTCCGCCGAACATCGGCTCCACACTCTTGGAAAAAGCCAGAATCACCTTCTTGATTCCGGCCATGACCAGATTATAGACACTGTATACCGAAACGGTGAGCATGTCCGTAAAGACCGTCAGCACAATCACATCCACATTGTCCATGACAAAAAGGGCAATCTGATGCCAGAAGGCGTCCCATCTCTGGCTGATCGCATGATAGTCCGGTGCGACGGTCCTGTCCAGCGGATAATTCTTCCGCACGAGATGCTGCAGCACCAGTGGATAAATGACAAAAACGGCGGCGGAGCCCAATTTCACAAGATGGATCGGCGCTCCGACCAGCATCAGCACCACGCTGATTGTGACATTCAGAAGATATACGACAATCTTGCAGCCGGATACCACCCACAGCTTCTGATCCGCTATAAAAATCGTCGTGTTGGTGATCCCCCACAGGGTATCCGCCAGTGAAGACAAACCGATGATCAGGAACAGAGAGGATGCAAACAGCCAGCCGAATTCATCGATAAAAAAGGGATAAACACCCGCCAGAGCAACAATCACCCCCAGCAGGATCATGCCGACCTTCTGCATATATCTGCCGGTTGCATTGACAATCCCGCTGAAGGCATGCCAGTCCTCCCTTGCAAGGCAAGGGTACAGTGCCACTCGGGTGGCTCCGGCAATTCCTGCATTCAGAAGGGTCGCAACGGACATGAACTGCGTGATGGAGGTTACGAGCCCGTTGTACTCCGATCCGTAAATTACGAGGATCAGGCGGGGCACAACCATTTCCGATACGATTAAGGCCAATGTCTCCAGGATACTGAAGATCGAGTTCTTTACCAATGATTTACTGTTCATTCTTTCAAACTTTCTGAAGCAGAGATCTTAATTTCATCGAAGAGATTTCGCTCCTGCACGGCAGCAAGCCTCTCCCGGATTCTGCGCGATTCTCCGCTGCAGCCGGCCGACATGTGCTCCACCGCCTTTTCGATCTCGGACGCCGCAATCTCTTTTCGGATATCGAACTGGAACTGCTCCTCACCGAAGAGCTCGGTCAATGTCCGGTATTTCTCCGACCAGCCAAGGACAATCACAGGGACACTGTTCCGGTAGGCATGCACCACCGCATGGAAGCGGGATGCCACAATGTAGTCGAACTTCCGGATCTCGCGGTCAAATTCGATGCAGCTGAGCTCCTTTTCTATGAGATGTACCCGCTCTTCCTGCGGATAGTAATCCTCCTTGAGGCTCCGGCACAGCTCCATGTCCTGACCGGAATGAGAGAGGATGTACACTTCCTTGTCATCCTTGAGAATGCTGTCAATAAAGCCCCTGTAGCAGGCGATGGTCTTTTCCCTGCCGCCGTACTTCTCATTCTTGCTGTTGGGGATCACGGCTGCGCTTTTCCCTCGTACCTCTATCGAATAAAATTCCGGCACCTGTTTGTATATGCTGCAGGGATCCACGCCCTTGTTGGAAAGAACGATGTCATAGCGAAGCTCTGCCCTCTCTGCATTTGCAAAGTGCTGTTTTAACTCAGAAAGTCCCTCTGCCTCACGGGCGCAGACCATATCCGCCCGTAGCAGATACCGGTCCATCCAGCGCATGCACAGACTTCCCATCATCCCGGAAAAGGAAAAAGGTCCGAAGGACTGCGGCAGCACATAGACCCGGATTCCCTTTCGGACCGCCAGAACGATGGGGAGCAGATGAATCAGCACATGTGCCGCTCCCCAGTTGGAGCCGAATGCATATCCGCTGATATCGATCAGAGCATCCGCTTCCTTCAGACATCTTAAAAATGCAGGCAGACTCTTCTGAATAGGCGGGAGTATCTCAAACCGGTAGCGGCTCCTCTCCTCCAATGAAGGGTAGGATCTTCCGGAGTTCAGCACCACGCATTGGTGCTCCGGATATCGTTTGGCCATCTCGTCCGCCACAATAAAGGTCATGGCCTGCGCGCCCTTATTGGTCATATTGCCGCCGGTAATGATAATCTTCCTACCCATTGGTTTCCATTCTCCACTTGACATCAAGCCATATGTAATGAAACAGGAATGATGGCTCGAACATGTAAATGCTCATCCAGCGAATTTTATTCCTTCGGTATTTCCCCAGCACCTGCACAAGCTTGCGCATCCCCCACTTTCCAAAGGCTGCATCCGCCAGTGAGCCCGCCATATAATAATCAAAATGCGTCTGATTGAATTCCCTCCCGGAAAGATGCTCCCTCAGGAAATGATACCTGCGGATTTTGGTGTCGATCCGAGTATCAAAATTGGCCTCGTTTTTCTTGGATGTGAGCGTTTTCTCCCCGCAGGTGACGCAATAGACGGCCCGGGTATCCACGGCAATGGATGCGCTGTAATACGCAGCCTTGGTCATCGCCATAATATCATTGGCCACCAGCTGCTCATCGAAGCGGATGTCATTTTCGGTAAAAACACTTCTTCGCACCATCTTGGACCACGGCGTATAGAAGCCGTAGCGCAGCTCTGTCTGTGTCCTTTGGGACGGATGTCCGGCGTACGAGAGTACCAGCTCTTCATAATGCCTGTGTCTTGCACCTGTGGTCTTTGCCGCAATGTTATAGCTGGTGGGAGGGAAGAAAATCTCGTCTGCATTGCAGTCAAGATAACCTTCCGCAATTTTCTCCCAGCCCTCCACAAAATAATCATCGGCATCCCCGAACATCAGCCATTCTCCTTTGGCGCAGGAAAGACCGATGTTCCTTGCCGTTCCTGCGCCTTTGTTCTCATGATCATTCCGCAGAAGCTGCACCCGCTCGCCTCTTTTTTGTACATATGCCTGCAGCGATGAAAGGTCCACCGTGCTTCGATCATCCACCACGAGGACTTCAATCCATGGTTCATCCGGTATGGATTCCAGCATTCTTAACATTCCGTCTGTCGAATTGTAATGCGGAATGATTACTGAGAGCCGAATTCCGCTTTTCTTGGCTGCAAGATCTGCCATCAGATAATCTCCTTAATGTGGTCCTCCGAATATCTGCTCCGCTTCGTAAATTCCACCATCATATTCCCCAGAAGTCCGGTCGTAACGAACTGAACTCCCACAATGATGAAAATGATCCCCAGCATCAGAAGCGGCCTTTTGCCGATGCTGCTTCCCATGAACCAGAGGACGGTCAGGTAAAGACAAATCACTATACCGATCAATGCCGAAAAGATTCCGAGTCTTCCGAACAGATACATCGGTCTGTCGCTGTACTTCAAAAGGAAATTCGTCGTAAGAGAATCGAATGCCCCGCGAAGATACCGCTCCATGCCGTATTTGGAAGCCCCGTGCTGTCTCTTGTGATGCTCCACCGTGATTTCCGTGATGCGGAAGCCCTTGCGGTGTGCGAGAACCGGCACATAGCGATGCAGCTCTCCGTAGAGATCCAGGCTCTTGACCACTTCCTTCCGGAAGCATTTGAACCCGCAGTCGTGATCGTGAAGCTTTACTCCGGAAAGACTGGATGTGACGTAATTAAAGAACTTGGAGGGAAGTCGCTTCTCTGCATTGTCCAGACGGTTTTTCTTCCAGCCCACCACAAGATCATATCCTTCATCGATCTTCTCGATGAATCTGGAAAATTCCTTCGGATCATCCTGCAGATCTGCATCCATCGTGAACACAAGATCTCCCGTCACATGATGAAACCCTGCATCCAATGCCGGTGATTTTCCGAAATTTCTCCGGAATGAGATCATGTGTACCTTCGGATCCTGTTCGATCAGGCTTTTCATCACCGCCTCCGAATTATCCGAACTCCCGTCGTTCACGAACCACAGCTCGTAGTCCGACGCCTGCCCTGCCTCAAAACAGGCCGCAAGCCCTGCTTTGATCTGCCGGTACAACTCCGGCAGGGACTCTGCCTCATTATAGGCGGGAACCAAAATCGATATCTTTCTGTCCTTCTGTTCTTCTGTCCTTCCCATCTTCCGTTCACCCTTACCTTCTGCTAAGAACTCACCATGCTGTCTTCGGCAATCGGATAATAGCTGCACTGATATCCTTTTATAAGGTCATCCCAAACATACTCTGTTACATATCCATTGTCTTCAACACCCTCGTTATAGAGCCCGAACTCTGCCCTTATGGAAACATTCTCCACCTGTTCCATCGTAAAATTGTACAGATCATCCTCTGTGACAACAAAATAGCAGCCGCTGCCAAGGTTTTCCGGCAGCTGCACCTGATAGCATCTCTGCTCGCTGTGTCCATCATCAAGAGTATAATCTACCTTCACAAAGAGAAAAGATGGATTGTCCGTCTCATCCAGAGATGATATTACTTTTGAGCCGATCTGTACAAGGACTTTGTCGCCCTGCAGCACTGTCTGTATCTGCCCGGCGTCCTCCGACGATTCCTCTTCTGCTCCGCCAAAGCCACTGTAAATGCCCTCTTTTGCCTGCAAAAAGCAGTATCCCGAGACATTGACGCCGGTGTTGTCGATCCCGGTTCCTGAAAGGCGATCGGTCCAGTTCAGGATGATCCTCGGCACATCCTGACTCAGATTGTGAATTTTAATCTCCTCACAGGTGACAATTCCCTCCGGATAGGTCTGTGCAAACGCCCTCCAGGAATCAAAGCTGCACTCCCTTTCCAGGTTTCCTGCAACCGAGCTCGGCACCACCTTCTCAAAGTACCACGCCCGAGTCATCTGACCGATGACAGGAACCGTCTGCGTTTCCAGGTTGTAATAATAACCGATCTTTCCGTAGGCCGTGATAAAATCCGTGTCGCTGGTGTTCTCCTCCAGATACAGCGCTCTGACATTGCCCGCCACGGAAATCCCGCCGCACAGAACACATCCGGCCAGCAGCCAAACGGCCAGCCTTTGATGATATTTTTTCAGGCACAGGTACGAATACGCATAAAATGCGATGGCCGGCGGGACACAGATCAGAATGTACTTATTCTTGAAAAGATATCTTCCCGCCGAAAAGAAGGAGAAAAACAACAGCGAGAAAACAACCATCAGGAGAACATACATGATTCTGTCATCACAGCACTTCTCTTTTCGTACATACAACAGTATGATCACGATCGCTGCAATGGAAATTCCGACGCCGCCGGAAACTTTTCCGATGTACTCCAGATACTCTGCCTGCGGATAGAAGCCGGACACGTAATAGGTAACGACCGCAAAAACGGACCCCAGCTTCTGTGA
>CAVAJA010000322.1:0-7768 GCA_963588615.1 Lachnospiraceae bacterium
CATCAGTTCCATACAAAAATCCATGCTGGAGCCGTGGCCCTCCGGAATTTTCGCCCACACGAACATGCTCCCGTGGCTGTCCGGCACATCCCATCCGATGGAACGGAGACCGCCGCAGAGAGCATCTCTTCTGTCCTGATATTCGCTGCACTGATCCTTCACTCTCTGCGTGGGACCTGTCAGTGCTGCAATTGCTGCCTTCTGGATGGGAAGGAACATGCCGAAATCGATCTGCCCCCTCAGTTTACGAAAGGCGGCAACCACGTCTTTCCGCCCAACCAAAAAGCTGATTCTCGCACCCGTCACGTTGAAGCTCTTGGACAAACTGAAGAACTCCACACCCACATCCAATGCACCTTCATGCTGAAAAAAGCTTCCGCCCACATTTCCATCAAAGATAATATCGCTGTATGCATTGTCATGGATGATCAGAATGTCATATTTTCTGGCGAATGCAATGAGCTCCTCATAGATTGTTGAACTGGCTACGCTCCCGGTCGGATTGGACGGCAGAGATACGATCATATACTTGGCCTTTCGGGCCACATCCTCCGGAATCTCCGATACCTTCGGAAGAAATCCGTTCTCGGCACACATCGGATAATAATACGGCTCCGCCCCTGCCATCTGGGCGCTGGCAATGAATACCGGATAGCAGGGTGTCGGCAGGAGCACCGTATCACCCTCGTCACAGAGCACCAATCCGATGTGTCCCATGCCCTCTTCACTGCCGCAGCAGCTGCTGACCATATCCGGTTTGATGTCCGTGACACCAAAACGCCTTTCATAGTAAGAACAAACCGCCTCCAGCAGCTCCGGCATATCCCGCAGAGCATACTTCCAGTTTTCCGGATCCTTCGCCGCCTCAATGAGCGCCTCCTTGATGTGATCCGCCACCGGAAAATCCGGTGTTCCCACGAACAGGTTGTAGATCGTCCGACCGTCCTTTTCCAGTTCGATTCTCTTCTCATTCAATGCAGCGAAAATCTCATCGCCGAATCGGTCCATTCTCTTGCTGAACTTCATAGTAATCCGCTCCTTCTCTCCGGCGAAGGATTGTGCGCATCAGAGCTCACTCTTCCGATTCCTTCTCATAAGGATCAATTCCGAGCAAAAGGGGAATTGCACCGATGATTTTATCTGCACAGCCCTCAATGCCGAATTGTGAGGAATCCAGGGAAAGATCCACGTGAGTCGCATCCTTCCAGTCATCGCCGGTATAGTAATGATAATACTCACTGCGCCGTTTGTCACAATCATGTATCCGCTTATTCACCTCTCGGTCAGACAGTGCAAGGCAATAGGACTTGATCCTGTCTCTGCGGAATTCCTGCGGTGCGTGAATGAATACACGCAGCACATTGTCCCGATCCGACAACAGATAATCCGCGCACCGCCCGATGATGATGCAGCTCTCTGTCTGTGCCATTTCCTTGATAACCTTTGCCTGAAAGCTGAACAGATTCCGGGTGGATACATAATCATTCGAATCTGCCGGAAGGATCTCTCCGTTATATACCTTCTGTGCTGCACTCATCATCTCACGGAATCCGATTCTCTCGTCTGCCGCACCGAACAAAGACTCGTTGATGCCGGACACATCCGATGCCCTCCGCAGAAGGTCTCTGTCATAATACGGAATTCCCAGCTTCTCTGACAGAAGTTTCGCGATGTCACTTCCGCCGCTTCCCTTCTCTCTTGCAATCGCAATCACATAATTTTTGCTCATAGTACGCTCTTTTCTGCGGATTTTCCGCACATTTTTCCGACTTATGCGCCCAAATATGCCTTTCGCACGCCGTCATCCTCCGACAGTTCCTTTGCAGTTCCTTCCATTGCGATCTTTCCTGTCTCCAGAACATAGGCGCGGTCTGAAATAGCCAGAGCCATCTTTGCATTCTGCTCCACCAGAAGGATGGTGATTCCGCTCTTGTGCAGCTCCTCGATGATGGCAAAAATATCCTTTACAAGGAGCGGAGACAGTCCCATCGAAGGCTCATCCATAAGAACGATCTTCGGATCGGTCATCAGGGCACGTCCCGTCGCCAGCATCTGCTGTTCGCCGCCGGACAGAGTGCCTGCCAGCTGACGTCTGCGCTCCTTAAGTCTCGGGAAATGTCCGTAGACCATTTCGATATTCTTCTCGATTTTCCTGCGGTCATTTTCAATGTACGCTCCCATCATCAAATTCTCTTCAACCGTCATCCGGGCGAAAACATGCCGTCCCTCCGGAACATGTGACATTCCCATTTTAATGATGTTGTGGGCCGGCGTTTTCTGCAGATTCTGACCGTCCAGCAGAATTTCCCCGGACGCGGCGGGAATCAATCCGCTGATGGTATGAAGCGTTGTCGTCTTGCCTGCGCCGTTGGCACCGATCAAAGACACCAGTTCACCGTCCTCCACCTTCAGAGAAATCCCCTTGATGGCATGCACAGCACCGTAATATACATTCAGATTCTTAATTTCCAGCATGGATTGTCTCCTTTCTTACGCTCCCAGATATGCCGCAATTACCTGCGGGTTGGAGGCAATCTCTTCCGGAAGACCCTCCGCAATGGTCTTGCCGTAATCGATAACCTTAATTCTCTCACAGACGTTCATAACCAAAGACATATCATGCTCAATCAAAAGGATCGCAATACCGAAACGATCACGAATCGTATTGATGCAATTCATCAGATCCTCTGTCTCTGTCGGATTCATTCCGGCTGCAGGTTCATCCAGCAGCAGAACCTTCATATCCGTTGCCAGAGCTCTTGCAATCTCCAGCTTCCTTTGCTGTCCGTAGGGAAGGTTGGACGCCATCCAGTCCTGCTTATCCTCCAGATGGAAGATTTTCAAAAGGTCAACCGCCTTCTCCGTAATCTTCTCTTCCGTTTCACGAAAAGCCTTTGTCCTGAGGGTTGCTGCCACAAGTCCATACGAGATATCCTTTGTAAATGCCGCCTTTACGTTGTCCAACACGGACATGTCATGAAACAGACGGATATTCTGGAACGTTCGCGCCACACCGGCCTCCACGAACTGATGGGTTTTCTTGCCGTTCAGAAGCTGACCATTCAGGAGCACCGATCCTTCCGTCGGCTCATACACACCGGTCAGCATATTGAATACCGTGGTTTTCCCCGCGCCGTTTGGTCCGATGAGTCCTACCAGTTCGCCTTCATATATTTTCAGACTGAAATCACTGACTGCCTTTAATCCGCCGAAGGTAATGCCCAGTTTTCTGGTTTCCAGAACAGGAAGTCTGTCGGCAGATTCTTTAACCGATTCTTTTTTCATACGGCTCCTCTTTTCTTCACTCCTCCGCAGCTGCACTTCTCGGGGATCCTCACGATCCTATGCCGCTGCAAATTCCCTTCCGCAAATTATTCCGCATCTGCGGCCTTCTCCGCCTTCTCCGCTGCCTTCCTTGCTCTTGCTGTCTGAATATCCTTTTTCAGGTGAATCAACGAGAACTCGTAGGTTCCGAAAATTCCTCTCGGACGGAAAATGATGATGATGATCAGCACTACTGCATACACCAGCATCGGATATACGAACACTGCCTGGATCGCATCCGGCAGCATCTTGACCCATCCTCCGTTCTTGATCTCGTAGTTGACAAAGAACATGATGATGGCTGCCACCACCGATCCGGTAAGGGATCCCATGCCTCCCAGCACCACCATGACAACCACAAAGGTTGAATTCAGGATGCCGCCGTTGGTAAATGCAAAGGAAGAGGTGGACAGCGTCTGGTTGGTGCAGGCATAAAGTGCTCCTGCAACACCGGCAAAAAACGCTGAGTACGTAAATGTCAGAACCTTATAATGGGAGGTGTTGATTCCCGAAGCAGATGCCGCAATCTCGTCATCCCGAATGGCCTTGATCGCACGTCCGTATTTCGATCTCACGAACATGAACATCATCGTGATGCCGATGATCGTGACCAGAACACCGGCCCACAGGTAATCCACCTTCACCTTTGTTCCGAATCCAAGGCCGTTGGCATACAGTGATGCCGCCGCACTTCCCTGTTCCAGACCGTTCTGCCCGGCAAACGGAAGGTTGTTGATGATATTTACAATGATCATTCCAAAGCCGAGCGTAATAATGGCAAGGTAATCCCCCTTCAGACGAAGAGCCGGAATTCCTACAACAAAACCTACGGCAGCCGACAGAAGTCCCGCTGCAAGGATGCACAGGAACAGGATCAACGTAAACCCGATTCCCGATTTCTCTTCATATACACCGGCTCTCTGCAGTCCGAGCGACAGCAGCGCTGCCGTGTATGCTCCGATCGCCATAAAGCCGCAGTGCCCTAAGGACAGCTGTCCCAGAAATCCCAACACCAGATTTAAGGATGCGGACAGCAGCACCAGATAACAGCACTGCCATAGGCTGGGCGTTAACACCAGCTTGAAAAAGTTTCCCTGTCCTACACCGGATCTGCTGATGATGCACAGGAACAGGAACAGAACCGCCGTCACAACGGTATTTACCAGATACCCCTTTGCTGTCTGTGATTTGAATTTCATATCTACCTCACAAATCTCTGGAAACTAAACCTTCTCTCCTACGTTCTTACCCAAAAGCCCTGCAGGCTTAATGATGAGAACTACAATGAGAATCAGGAATACAAAGGTATCAGCCAGGCTTGAACTCACATAAGTAGTTGTAAAGGACTCCACAAGACCGATCACAACGCCTCCGATCATGGCTCCCGGCAAAATTCCGATTCCTCCGAGAACCGCTGCAACGAAAGCCTTCAGGCCCAGAAGAGATCCCATTGTTGTATAGATCTTCGGATACTGTGCCATGTACATCAGGGCCGCCACTGCCGACAGTCCGGATCCGATGGCAAATGTCAGCAGAATGGTGCGGTTCACATTGATTCCCATCAATGCTGCGGCCTCTTTATCCTCTGAAACGCAGCGCATTGCTCTTCCAAGCTTCGTCCTCTGTGTGAAAGCGTAGAGAGCCAGCATAACCAATGCACCTACCACAATGGTCAGGATTGTTGCCCACTCCATGGTAACGGAGCCGATCGTGATGCCTCCGGAAGGGAAAATCTGGCTGGCAACCTTCGGATTCGGTCCGATGGCCGGAATCGCCTGCGCCAGGTTCTCCAGCATAAGCGACACGGCAATTGCGGTAATCAGTGCCGTCATTGCGGTTCCTGTTCTGCGAACCGGCCGATATGCAATGATCTCCGTTCCCATTCCCACCATAGCGCAGATGAGGATGGCCGGGATCACCGACACCCAGATCGGCAGACCGAGGGCGGTCATGATTCCTGTGATAAAAATAATTGCATAGCCGCCAACCATAATGAAATCGCCGTGGGCGAAGTTGATCAATCGAATGATGCCGTAGACCATGGTATAGCCGAGGGCGATCAGTGCGTAGATACTGCCGAGCCGCAGCCCGACGATCGTCGTCTGAATAAATGTACTCATGCCTTTCCCACTCTTTCTGTATCTTTCCAGAATTCACAATTCCCGGCAAGAATCATCTCCTGCCGGGAATCCATCTCTGCTTGCGGTCTGTCGATCACAGACATCTGTTTATTCTGCGTCAGGCAGGCTGGTAACTACATCAACCAATTCAGAGGAAACCGTACTGCCATCTGATGTGAATGCAATGATGGAAGCACCCTTTTCAGGAGTTCCTGTCTCATCCAGGGAGAATGTGCCGGTTACACAGGTATAGGTTACAGAAGTATCTGCCAGTGCATCACGAACTGCAGAAGGATCTGTGCTGCCTGCACGCTCAATGGCATCCTTGTACATGTATACGCAGTCATAAGCCAGAGCAGCGAAGCAGATCGGGGACTCATTGTACTCATCCTCGTAGGCCTTTACGAAGTTCTGCACGATCTCAGAATCATCCGAAGCATCAAAGTGGTTGGTCCAGTAAACATTGTTGAATGCCGTCAGATCTGCACCGTCAACGGTGTAATCCAGAGATCCATCATAGCCATCGGCTCCCATGATGATTCCGTCATAGCCGGCAGCACGTGCCTGTGTCACCAGGTAAGGACCGATTACATCATAGTAGTAAGGGCAGTAAACCAGTTCCACACCGGCCTTCACCATCGAAGCAAACTGATTGGTGTAATCCTGCACGTCCATAGACGCAGTAGACTCGACTGCATCTACACTGACGCCGTATTTTTCGCAGGCAGCAGAGAAGGAATCATACAGTCCCTTCGAGTAGGTGTCTGCAGCGCAGTACACAACGCCGACACTGGTGTATCCCGACTGTGCCGCATAGGCTGCTGCAATTGCGCCCTGGAAGGAATCGGCATAGCAGGCACGGAACACATAGTCATCTTCTGTCGTAATGGAATCTGCTGTAGCAGAAGGCGTGATCAGCACGACACCTTCCTCATTTGCTGCTCCTGTAATCGCGCTGGTGCATCCAGAGGTGACCGATCCGACAATCAGACCCACACCATCCGATACCAGAGAGTTGAATGCATTCAGGCACTCTGTAGGATCCGACTGATCGTCCGTGTTGATGACCTCAATCTGCATTCCGTCAATCCCGCCTGCCTCATTGATTTCCTTTACTGCCAGATTTGCACCATTAGTAGCTGCGATACCAAAGGAAGCCAGAGAACCGGTTTTAGGAGCGATGGTTCCGAGCTTGATGGTCTCTCCCGATGAGGCCGTTTCCTCTGATGTCTCTGTCGTATCCGCAGATTCAGAAGATGCTGCGGTGTCTGCTGAGCCGCCAGAGCTGCAGGCTGCCATCGACAGAGCAGTCATTCCCGCCAACAATGCACTGAAAATCCTCTTTTTCATAATTTCCTCCTTTTTTCTTCCTTTGTCGGGTTTCGATCCCTGACAATGAGACCTGATACGAAAAAAGCGCCGGACAAATTTCTCTGTCCGACGCCCTCGCCGAGTCTCCTGATACAAAAGAAAAGGTGACTGTGCAGTTTCCTGCACCGTCACCTCTCTGTAACATGCCTTCATTATACGAATTCCATTTCGATCCGCAACTGTAATTGTATACAATAATACACGTATTATTTAAAGAAATCTTTCTGTATTTCACATACCTTCAGCTCTTCGACCAGCATGGAATTCCGACAACGCTGCTCCGCTGAAACCCCTGCATGCGCGTAAATGCAGCACTCACTGCACCACACCTGCAAGCGCATCCAGAATCTCCATCTCTACCTCTGCCTCGTAACCATCGACGTGCGCCACTCTCTCATGAGTAACACCGTCCACACTGCCGATTTCTACGGTCATTCCAATGTATTCCTCCACCTTCTGTGACACCGGCTTCCCGTCTATCACCGAATATACAACCTCTCCGGTCAGCTGCTGCAGAGCCGCCGCTATGCCGTAAGCTCCCCAGTTGGATACACTGGCCGTAACCAGAATATCGGCAGAAACCCTGCAGGGAACCAGCGACAGATCCTTTGTAATTACATCCTTGAGTTTTCCCATACCGATCTCATTGCCGCCGTCACCCACACCGATCGTAGGAATTCTGTGTGTCCCAGGCAAAGCATCCGGTCCTGCCAGCTCGAAAATCCGATCCACCGGTGCTGTATTTTTCGCGATGCTGATGCCGCGCATATTAGCGTAATCATCCTGAATGTTCTTCCCGCACCGCTCAATTGAAATCATACCTTCCGGCTGATATCTCTCAATTACCGCAAGGCAGTCCTTATCACTCGCCGCAATCGGAAGGTACTCCGCCTCGATTTCCTCCGATTCAAAGAATCCGCGGCAATAAGAATCCGTGATTACTACAGGGCGAT
>CAVAJA010000323.1:0-3420 GCA_963588615.1 Lachnospiraceae bacterium
GAATAAATGCTGGAGCAAACCGATGCTGAAGATCTGCGGCATCACAGAGGATATGATGCCGACCCTCTATGAATCTTATGAAGCAGTCGGAACCTTGAAGCCGGAGGTGTCAGACGAGCTCGGACTTCCGCAATCCGTCAAAATTGTCGCCGGTGCAGGCGACAACGCAGCGGCTGCCATCGGAACCGCAACCGTAGGAAACGGTGCCTGCAACATTTCACTGGGCACTTCCGGGACCATCTTTATCTCTTCTGATTCCTTCCGCGCAGACAGTGGGAATGCCCTGCATGCGTTCGATCATGCAGATGGTGCGTATCATCTGATGGGATGCATGCTGTCTGCTGCTTCCTGCAACAAGTGGTTCATGGATGAGATCCTGCGCACCAGTGACTATCCGGCAGAGCAGGCCGGCATTACAGAAGATAAGCTCGGAGAGAACCATGTGTTCTATCTGCCCTATCTGATGGGAGAGCGTGCTCCGCATAATGATCCTGCTGCAAGAAGCTGTTTTATCGGAATGACGATGGATTCTACGAGAGAAGATATGACGCAGGCCGTATTAGAGGGGGTTGCTTTTGGAATCCGTGATTCCCTGGAGGCAGCCAGAAAACTCGGCATAGAGATTCAGACAAGCATGATCTGCGGCGGCGGTGCCAAAAGTCCCCTGTGGCGGAAAATGTTTGCCAATATCCTTAATATTGAACTTACGACGCCGGAAACAGAACAGGGTCCCGGCTATGGCGGTGCCATTCTGGCGGCGGTTGCCTGCGGAGAATATCCCACAGTACAGGCCGCTGTGAAGCAACTGGTTAAGGTTACGGATACGGAGCGTCCGGATCCTGTGCTTGCCGCGAAATATGAGTGCAAATATCAGACGTATCGCAAGCTGTATCCCGCCTTGAAGAATATTTTCCCGCAGCTTTGATTCCGAAGAATCCTTATTCACAAACAAAATAGATTTGAAGACACCATTATTCTTTACCAAATCTTAATTAAAAGGTACAAAAATATGGTGGTATAATGAGGTCTGTGAGTTTTTCCTCACAGACCATGTTGATGTACTTTATATTCTGATACCTGTCGAGGGATGAAATTTTTGTCCCGGACAGCGTTCATGTATTCCGATTTTGAGGAGTTATCTGCATGAAATATCGTCCCAACCGAACACAGATCACCTGGGGCATCACCGCATTCCTGACTCTGGTTGCCTGTGTTATTTTCATTTACCTGGTCTACAACGGTAAAAATTTTCTGCAGGCATTCCACACCATTATGAACAGTCTGCAGCCCATTCTATATGGAATTGTGATCGCATTTATTCTGAATCCGGTCATGAAGTTCATAGAGAAAAAGATGCTTGCACCGATCTACCTGCATCATGGTGTTGATGTGTGGACAGACGAGAATCGTAAAAAGCGCATGCAGATGCGCAAGATTTCCGTGGCGGTCACCATTGTTTTTTTCATTGCGCTCCTGACGGCAATGATGGCCATCGTTCTCCCTCAGCTGGCAAAGAGCATTCAGACCATTTTCAGCAATCTGACGGTTTATGAACACAACGTTCTGAAGTTTTTTGATCAGGTGTCCGCACTGAATCCGGAACTTGGACAGCAGATCAATAATGTGATTATTAAGGCAGAAGATTTTCTGGAGAACTTCTACCAGAAGAATGTTTCCTCCAATCTGACGGATATTCTGCAGCGTGCGGCCAGTCAGGCTTACACCATCGGGCGCGGCATCTTCAACTTTGTCATCGGCATTATCGTTTCCCTGTATCTGATGTACACAAAAGACACGCTCAGCGGACAGGGAAAGAAGCTGGCCTATGCGTTTTTCGATGAGAAGTGGGCCAACGAGGTGGTTGGCGCCTGCCGCTACATCAACCGCACGTTTGTCGGATTTCTGACGGGAAAGATTCTGGATTCCTTTATCATCGGAATTTTGTGCTTTATCGCGACGAAGTTTATCACGCACACACCGTTCCCGGTTCTGGCCTCCTTCATCGTCGGATTCACCAATGTGATCCCGTTCTTTGGTCCGTTCATCGGAGCGGTCATAGGCGGTGTCATCGTATTCATGATCAATCCGCTCGATGCGCTGTGGTTTGTTGTTTTATGCCTGATCCTCCAGACCTTTGACGGATACATTTTAGGACCGAAGATTTTAGGCGATTCCACCGGGCTGTCCAATTTCTGGGTTATCTTTGCGATCATGCTGTTCGGCGGATTGTGGGGAGTTGCAGGCTGGGTTGTCGGAGTGCCGCTGTTCGCTGTATTCTATCGTTTTATCGCCAGAGTGGTGAATCACCTGCTCCGCAAGAGGGGCAAGACAACGAGCTCCGAAGATATGCAGAAAATTGCATATTATGAGAACGGAACCGAACGCGCGGTCGGCGATGCATCGGCAATAGATTACCATGCCAATCAGAAAGAGAGCAGTTCCTGGATTCGTGCACTCGGAATCGATGTGAACAGAAAAAGCAGAGTAAATCAGCGCACCGACCAAAAGAACGAGGGCAGCGGTGCAAAGGAAAACGAGTGAGTTTTCTGAATGCCGGCATTTCTAATGTTTCCAAAATTCCCTGAAAAAGGGCAGGAAGTCATTCAGATATGCCGGCTTTTTTTGGCTACTCCAGATCAGTGAGTAGTGAACACCTGCCAGATAGGAAAGCTTTACTGTTCGGCTCGGATCGATGGACGCAGCATATTCTGACGGCAGGATGACATTTGCTTTTCCATCGATTGCCAGCTGCCAGAGCAAGTCGACATCACCGCTCGCAGCGATGGCAGGCTCCGGAATGCCGGCCTCTGCAAGTATATTTTCCTGCATTCTGCGCAGGCAGGAATCGTGCGTACAGAGCATGAATCGTTCGTATCGAAGATCCTGCAGTGCAATCTGATCCGATTTTCTGCCCAGCAATGATCTGGCCTCTCCGGAAAGAATCAGGACAGGAGTCGACTCCTGCAGTGCAACACCGGAAAGAAGAGGGTGATCTTCTCCATCGCTTAAAATAATTCCAAAATCACATTCGCCGCCGGCTGTGCGTTCTTTGATCACATCAGCATTTTCATATACCGCAGTCATGACGGATTCCGGATGTTCCGCATTCCATTTCAGTGCGAGACGGTGCAGCAGCTGTTTTAAAATGTGCGGAGCGGCCAATCGAATGATTCGGTCATGATTTTCCACCGCCAGATTTATTTTATCCAGCGCCTCCTTCTCAAAATGGACCATAGAACGGGCACCATTGATGAACAGAATGCCTTCCTTGGTCAATTCAAGCCGATTGTGCCGCTTTTCAAAAATAGACACTCCAATGGATTTTTCAACTTCATGCAGGTAGCGGGAGAGAGCAGGCTGGGAAAGATAATTTTTCTCGGCCGCTTTGGTAAGACTTCCCTCGTCCACGATGTCTGTGAT
>CAVAJA010000324.1:0-4179 GCA_963588615.1 Lachnospiraceae bacterium
AATGTCCCGCATTCTCCTTTCGGATCAGTTCCTGTGATCGTTCCTCCGTGTGTCTTTCCAGCGCCTCCATGATCAGATACGTGACAAAAAGGAAGGGAACAAGCTTCAAGGTGTCCACAAGGGCATCCAGAAGGGCTTCCAAAATCAATTCCATACACAGCTCTCTTTCTTTATTCTGAACAGCCGCCTGCCTTCAGAGGGCCAAACGCATGCAGTCTATTCCTCTATCTGTTGTACATTCCCGCAAACAGATCAAACTCTCAGAACATTTCTGATTCACTCAGAATTTCCGGGAAGAAGTGAATGGGATCTGTCGTCTGCGGCATATCCGGATGATCGCCGATCCACTTTTCCATCCATACCATGTCGTACCATCTGTTGAACTTGTAGGCACATTTTTCAAAACGCCCGACCATTCGGTAACCCATATGCCTGTGAAAGCCGATGCTGTTGTCCGAAAGGAATGGGTCCTCTCCCCTGGGTGCCGCAATGCACGCCTCCGCATTGCGTATTCCCTGCAGCAGAAGGATTTTCTCCAACGCCTCATAAAGAGAGCGTCCGCAGCCCTTTTCATGAATCGAATGATCCACATAAATGGACGTCTCGACTGCCCAGTCATAGGCTGCGCGGCTCTTGAACGGACCTGCATAGACATAGCCCGCGATTCTTCCGTCCCTCTCTTCCACAAGGTATGGGTACTTCTCCAGGGTATGCCGTATTCTCTCCCGGAACTCCTCTTTTGAAGGAACCTCGTATTCAAAGGTAATCGCCGTATTCTCAACATAAAACCGATAAATTTCCAGAAGCTGCTCCGCATCTTCCTCTCTTACCGCACGAATCATTCCGCATACCCTCATATTCACAAAACCGGTTCAGCCGACCGTATGGCCCGCTGAGCCGGTTCTCATAATTTCCAAAATCCCGGGCAGACCTGCGCAGGCAAATGCACCACCTGCCCCAATGCCCGAAAATAGAACGTTTTCACATACTGCTTACTGCTGCTTTACAGACAGAGCCTCCGAACACAAATCAATGATTCAGCGGACTGTCCCGATAGATAATATCACTTCTGGACGGACCGTTGGATACCATCGTAATCGGATACCCCAGCTGCTGCTCGATAAAGTTCACGTAATCTCTGGCCTCCCTGGGAAGATCCCTGAAGTTCTTGATTCCGCGAATATCACACTTCCATCCCGACATAATCTTATATACCGGCTTACAGCGCGCCAGATCCTTCGTCACCGGGAATTCTGTGATCTGTTCTCCGTCCAGTTCATATGCAACACAGACCGGAATCTCATCCAGATAACCCAGATCATCCAATACCGTAAACGCCACATCCGTGCACCCCTGCAGACGACAGCCGTATTTCGATGCCACGCAGTCATACCAGCCGACACGTCTCGGGCGGCCTGTGGTAGCTCCATACTCTCCGCCGTCGCCGCCGTGATTGCGCAGCGTCACAGCCTCCTCACCAAAGACCTCGGATACGAACTCACCAGCGCCCACTGCAGAGGAATAAGCCTTGGATACCACGACAATCTGTTTGATTTCATAAGGCGGAATGCCTGCACCGATCGCACCGTATCCGGCAATCGGGGAGGAGGAGGTCACCATAGGATAGATTCCATGATCCGGATCCTTCATGGTTCCCAGCTGCCCCTCCAAAAGAACCGTCTTTCCCTCCTTCAATGCCTTTTCCAGATAAAGCGGAACATTTCCAAGGTACGGCTTCACTTTGTCTCTGCGCTCCTTGATCCAGTTCAGAAGACCTTCCTGATCCAGCGGCTCCGTGTGATACAAATGAACCAGAAGCGCATCCTTGATCTCTGCAATCCTTGCGATCTTCTCCCGAAGAACATCATCGCCCTGATAAAATTCATTGATCTGCCAACCGATTTTAGCAAACTTATCAGAATAGAACGGAGCAATTCCGGACTTTGTAGAGCCAAAGCTCTTTCCGGCCAGTCTTGCCTCCTCCAGCGTATCAAACGCGATATGATACGGCATCAGAACCTGAACTCGGTCCGACACCATCAGCTGCGGATGCGGAACACCTTTCCCCTCGATATCCGCCAGCTCTCCGACAAATTTATCGATGTCAAAGGCCACGCCGTTTCCGATAATGTTCATAATGTTCTGATGGAACACACCGGACGGCATCAGATGCAGAGCAAATTTGCCGTATGAATTAACAATGGTATGTCCTGCATTGGCTCCGCCTTGAAAACGAATCACCACGTCTGCAGAATCTGCCAGCGTATCTGTGATTTTGCCTTTTCCCTCGTCGCCCCAATTGGCACCAACAACCGCCTTTACCATAGCTGCCTCCTCTTGAACGGATCTTATTGAATGAACATTTCCGAAAGGATCCCCAACTCCAACCCGTGGTAGTATACCACACTCTGCATGCTATACGTTAATTTCCGCCGTCAGCCCCAGCTCATCCTGATTGGCCGTCAGAATCGGTTGGATGACGTCCTTCAGATATTTTTCTACCTGATGCGGCGCACATCCGACAAACTTATGCGGATCGATATACTGATCCAGCTCCTCTCTTGTCTTGTGAAAACGCTCGTCTGCGGCAATGAGATCCAGAAGGTTGTTGTCCAGTCCTTCCTCCTTGACCCGGCGTCCCGCCTGCATGGAAAGCTCACGAATCGCTTCATGAAACTCCTGACGGTCGCCGCCCATCTTTACCTCGTCCATCATGATGTTCTCTGTCGCCATGAAGGGAAGCTCCGCCGCAAGATGCTTTTCAATGACCTTAGGGTAAACCTTCAGGCCGTCAGTTACATTGATGCACAGATCCAGAATACCGTCAACTGCCAGGAATCCCTCCGGAATTGAAAGGCGCTTGTTGGCAGAATCATCCAATGTTCTTTCAAACCACTGCGTACCGGAAGTGACCGCCGGATTCAGAACATCCACCATCACATAGCGCGAAAGAGAACAGATTCTTTCTGATCTCATCGGGTTGCGCTTATATGCCATGGCCGAAGATCCGATCTGTGTTTTCTCAAAAGGCTCCTCAATCTCCTTCAAATGCTGCAGCAGGCGAATATCCGTGGCCATCTTCATTGCAGAGGCCGCAATGCCGCCCAGTGTGTTCAGCACAAAGGTATCTACCTTGCGGGAATAGGTCTGTCCGGAGACCGGATAACAAGCCTTAAAGCCCATTTTGGCAGCAATCATAGGATCCAGCCGATCCACCTTTTCCAGATCCCCATCGAAGAGTTCCAGAAACGATGCCTGCGTTCCCGTCGTTCCCTTGCTGCCCAGAAGCTTGAGCTGTGAGATCGTGTGATCGATTTCGTCCAGATCCAGAACGAATTCATTCAGCCACAGACTCGCACGCTTTCCGACAGTAGTGGGCTGTGCCGGCTGGAAATGGGTAAATCCCAGTGTCGGCTGATCCTTATATTCGTCCGCAAATTTCGCGAGTGCAGCGATGACATTGATGAGCTTTCTGCGCACCAGCTTCAGCGCATCCCGCATAACAATGATATCCGTGTTGTCGCCGACATAGCAGCTGGTTGCTCCCAGATGAATGATGCCTTTTGCTTTCGGACACTGCAGTCCGTATGCATAAACATGGCTCATGACATCATGTCGAACTACCTTCTCACGCGCCATGGCCTCCTCATAATTTATGTTGTCTGCATTTGCCTTCAGCTCATCAATCTGCTCGTCCGTAATATCCAGACCTAACTCCTTTTCTGTCTCCGCAAGAGCAATCCAGAGCTTTCTCCATGTGCGGAATTTCTTGTCCGGCGAGAAAATATACTGCATTTCCTTGCTGGCATACCTGGTGGAAAGGGGACTTACATACTTATCATGTGCCATAGCTGTTCTCCTTCTATAAAATCTGCTGCCTATACGACAACGGCCTTTGTGCTGCGGTACTCCTCTTTGAGCCGCTGTATGGTCTGGTGCAATGCTACTTCATAGCTGGTGTTCCTGCTGTCGCTTTGATACTGTCTCAGAGAATCCAGCGCCAGCTTCCGCTCGGAAGCCTCGAACTCTGTGTTGATCTCCTCCATTCGCCTTTCCAGCTCAAGCGATGCCTGATAGCTCTCCGGATGCTCCGCAATGAACGCAAGGTATTCCGAATTGGATAATCCAAGCCGGATGCAGGCAAGATACTCCAGATGAACAGCCTGATCTCCTGTCAGT
>CAVAJA010000325.1:0-5501 GCA_963588615.1 Lachnospiraceae bacterium
CCATTCTGGGTCTTGATAGCTGCAAGGTAGCCGAAATACAGCCACTGAGCTGCTTCCTTTGCGTTCTTAGCAGGAGCGGAAATATCATAGCCATAGATCTTGGCCATTTCCTTCATGCCCTGCAGAGCACGAATCTGCTCAGCCAGCTCTTCTCTCAGGCGGATTACATCATCCGTCATCGTGCCGTCGCCGCAGTTGGCCTTGTCTTCTTCCTTCCATGCGATCAGCTGATCGATACCGTACAGAGCAACTCTTCTGTAGTCGCCGACGATACGTCCACGGCCATAGGTATCCGGCAGACCGGTTACAATGTGGCTGCTTCTTGCCGCACGCATCTCAGGAGTATAAGCATCAAACACTGCCTGGTTATGAGTCTTGTGATACTCTGTGAAAATCTTATGCAGTTCCGGATTCGGCTGATAGCCGTACATCTCGCAGGCTTCCTCTGCCATACGAATACCGCCGTAAGGCATGAATGCACGCTTCAGGGGCTTGTCTGTCTGAAGTCCGACAACCTGTTCCAGATCCTTCATAGACTCATCGATGTATCCAGGGCCATATGCCGTAAGACCGGAAACAACTTCTGTCTCCTCGTCCAAAACGCCGCCCTTTTCTCTCTCTGCCTTCTGCAGCTCCTGCAGTCTTCCCCAGAGCTTGTTCGTTGCATCTGTCGGATCCGCAAGGAAACTCTCATCTCCGTCATAGGGAGTGTAGTTCTTCTGGATGAAATCCCGAACATTACATTCGAGCTTCCAGATTCTGCCTTCAAAGCCCTTCCATGCCTCATTCTGTAACATTTTCCCAATCCTCCTTTTGTTGGGAGCAGTCCGTGACAAGCGCACATAAAATCAACCAAACACCTTGAAAATGCCGGCATCTTCCTGCGCAGCCAGAACTGCCGCTAGGTTGCGTGTAGTTAGTAAGCCCTAACAGCCACAGATAAATATAAGCTTTCGTCACATGAAAGTCAATCATACAATTTTAAAAATATGTTAGATTTTGACAAAATTTTGCTCACACAAAAGAGAGGATCTGCCCATACAAGACAGATCCTCTCTCACAGATCCATTCAATGTGTCATTTTCAATATGCACCGCAAACCTTACAGCACATCATTTCTTCGGATGTATCCGGGATACTCCGGATCGGCTTTGAGTTCCTTGACATTGATAACCTTTGCCCACTTGTCCACAATCTGATTTTCCAGATATATATTCTCACCGATGACAGAATGTCCGAGAATCAGACAGTTCTTCACCACTGCCCCCTTGCGGATTTCAACACCTCTGCCGATGACAGAATTCTCCACCGTTCCCTCAATCACGGTACCGTTGGCGACCATAGATCCCGTCACCTTTGCGCCTTTGCAGTACTGAACCGGGCAGGAATCCGTCGTCTGTGTATAGAAAGGCCATGCATCCGAAAACAGCTCTCGTGCCTCTGCATAATCCAGAAGCTCCAGATTTGCCTTATAATAGCTCAAAAGATCATACACAGCTGCAAAATACGGATGCTTATGCTGTATTCCGCGAACGTCAAGGCTCTCGCTCTCTCTGTTCAGGATATCCGTCAGATTAAAGATCGATGACTGCTCTTTTGCGTCATAGAGAAGACTGATCAATCTCTCTCTGCTCATGATGTACGTATCCATGAATATGCTGCGATCCCTCGCAGAGCCATCATTCTGCCTGATTGCCTTTACACCCTTCTGCCTGTTCAGCTCCAGTACGGCACAGTTGCGGTATCCCTCATCTGCTTTGTTCGTCCTGTGATACAAAAGGGACACATCCGCACCGCTGTCCACGTGCTGCTGCAATGCCTGCTGGAAATCCTGGCGGAAAATCATGTTCCCTGCCGTAATCACCACGTACGGCTGCTTCATTCTCTCCAGAATGTCGATATTCGATAAGAAGGCTGCAACATCGGTATTGTAAATGTCGTTTACCTTGCTGTCCTGATTGAACAGGAGCTGCAGTTTTCCTCTCTTGTTGTTGATATTGTAGTTCTGTCCCGAGCTCAGATGCTCCGCCAGAGATCTGGGGTTCTGACTCACATAAACTTGAATGCGGTCTATGCCGCTGTTGGACAGATTGGAAACCGGAAAATCCACAATGCGGTATCTTCCCAGGAAGGAGAATGATCCGATCGGTCTGTAATCTTCCATCCCCGCTATATGATATCGGCCATTGGAGGCCGTGACGATTCCAAATGCGTCAATCATCCTACTCAACCCCCTTTACATTTTTTGCAACCAGAAGAATCTCTTCACTGTCTGCACTGCCGACTGTTGCACCTTTGCCGATGCGCACGCCGTTGGCCACAAGAGCCCTTGTCACCTCTGCGCCTTCCTCAACAATAGCCCCCGGCATCAGAACAGAATCCACCACCTTTGTCCCGGTCTTGATCTCTACTCCGGTGAAAATAACAGAATGCTTGACACTTCCGTTGATGTGGCAGCCCTGCGTAATATAGGCCACATCAATATCCGCATTCGGTCCGATGTGCTGCGGCAGTTCTGTTGCATCCTCCGTATAAATTTTCCAGGAGTCATCGTCCAGATTCAGGCTCTCCTTGTTGTCAAGCAGATCCATGTTGGCTTCCCACAGGGAATCAATAGTTCCGACATCCTTCCAGTACCCCTTGAATTCGTAGGCCATCAACGTCTTGCCGTCGTTCAGAAGTCTCGGAATAATATCCTTTCCGAAGTCATGACTGGACGTTGTGCTGTTCTTGTCCTCAGTCAAAAGCTTGCGGATGGTCTTCCAGGTGAAGATATAAATTCCCATTGAAGCAAGATTCGATTTCGGCTCTGCCGGCTTTTCCTCGAATTCCGTGATATGTCCGTTTCCGTCGGTGTTCATAATGCCGAAGCGGCTGGCCTCCTTCATCGGAACGCTGATGACCGCAATCGTAGCATCCGCCTTATTCTCTTTGTGATAAGACAGCATCTTGTCATAATTCATCTTGTAGATATGGTCACCCGACAGAATCAGAATATATTCCGGATCGTACTGATCGATGAAATCAATGTTCTGCGAGATCGCATCTGCTGTCCCTCGATACACATTCAGGTTGGCATCTGCCTTTTCGCGCGGAGGAAGAACGAAAACTCCGCCATCTCTGGTATCTAATCCCCAGTTCTTTCCTCCTGCCACATAAGAGTTCAGCAGCACCGACTCATACTGTGTAAGGACACCTACAACATCAATTCCGCTGTTCGCACAGTTCGACAGTGGGAAATCAACGATTCGATACTTGCCGCCGAAGGATACTGCTGGCTTTGCCACCTTATTTGTCAGATCCTTCAATCGGCTGCCACGTCCGCCGGCCAAAATCATCGCCAGCATCTCGTTCTTGCTCATAATTGGACTACCTCCCTGATAGTATATGTGAAACAACAGTTACATTTTACCAAACATCCCCCTGTTTGAAAAGATAATATGTGTAAATATGTATAGTTTTAAGCAGTTTTAACGCTTTCTTTTCTGGAAATTTGTTGAAATACATGTTTTGTTTTCTCCCGATGATAAAGCTGCTCTGTCACCCAAAATGATCCTCAGATTCAGAAAGGATCTGGATTCCTTTTTCATTATCCATTACAATTTCAGGCAGCAACTTTTCAAGGAGACATGCCTTCCATGGACAAGACTCTTTCCGAAAAAAAATTTTTCCTTATGGCCTGCACCATAGCTCTCCCCATCATGGTACAGAACCTCATCAGCACTCTGGTCAACACCGCAGACACCATTATGCTTGGCTATGTCAGCCAGGAAGCGATGGCCGCTTCCTCACTGGCCTCAAACGTCCATACCATCATGTGGACCGCCTTTTACGGCTTTACAACCGGAGCTGCTGTTCTTGGCGCACAGTACTGGGGCAAAAAGGATATTCCTGCAATCGAACAGGTTCTGGGTCTTGCCGTCCGCTTCTGCACAGGGGTCGGGATCCTGGCTTTTTTGGTTTCCTTCCTGGCTCCGGAATTTATTATGTCCATTTTCACCTCTGATACTGTTTTGATCTCAGAGGGTGCTGCCTATCTTCGACTGGTGTCTTTTTCCTTTTTATTTGAATCCTTTTCAACCGGCTATTTTGCTGTGCTCAGGAGTACCGAGAAGGTTCTGCTGCCCAGCACAGCTTTTGTAATTTCGCTTGGAATCAATGTCTTCATGAATGCTGTCTTTATCTTTGGTTTCTTCGGAATGCCAAAGCTCGGGATTGCCGGCGTTGCCATGGGAACCGTGTCTGCGCGTGCATTTGAGGTCATCGTTTGCATTTTTCATTCCCTGTTCAGCAAAGATCTGCGCTTTCGGATTCGGTATCTGTTCTCCGGCTCCGGAGTTCTGCTCCATGATTTTCTGCAGCTTGGACTTCCTGCCTGCTTCAATGACATTGCCTGGGGCCTTGCCTCCTCCATGTTTTCCGTCATTCTCGGACACATGGGAAGTGATACGGTAGCTGCCAATGCCGTGGCTGCCATGGCGCTGAACATCGGGGCGATTGTCAGCCGAGGCTTTGCAAACGCCACCACGATTATCGTCGGAAAAGTTTTGGGAACCGGTGACCTGGATACCGCAAAACTGTATGCGCGAAGAATGGTCGTCATCACCTTTGTATTTTCCTGCCTCGGCGGTCTCGTTATGCTGGGCATTCGCCCTCTCCTCTGTTCGCTCTACTCCGATAAGCTGACACAGACTGCACTGTCCTATCTTGGCGCCATGCTGGCCATGCAGGCATACCGCATCATCGGGGAGGGGTTGAACACCTGCTGGATCTGCGGATGTTTTCGCGCCGGCGGCGACTCAAAATTTGGAGCGATTGTGGACAGTCTGTGCATGTGGCTCATCGCTGTGCCGGCCATGGCTGCAGCCGCCTATATTTTCAAACTGCCGGTCCTTGGGGTATACTTTGTCATGTGTCTGGATGAATTCGAAAAAATGCCGTTTGTCATTTCTCACTATCGGAAGTTCACCTGGCTCCACAATATCACCAGGGAAATAAACACGTAATGATTCGATTAGAACAAGGATTGGAATATGAATGATTATTTGCTCCGCGGCATCGCCGCGAACAACGAAATCCGCTGCTTTGCAGTAACAGGCAGAGATCTTGCGGAAAAGGCGCGCATTTCACATGGAACTGCCCCCGTGGCAACTGCCGCTCTGGGACGCACCATGATGGGTGCTCTGATGATGAGTGATATGCTCAAAAACGATGAGGACTTGATCACGCTTCGCTTCGACGGAGACGGCCCCTTGGGTTCCATTGTTGTAACCGGTGATCGACGCGGCAACGTCAAAGGTTATGTGCAGAATCCTTCCGTCGTTCTGCCTCTGAAGCCTGACGGCCATCTGGATGTCGGCGGTGCCGTCGGACGCGGAATGCTGACCGTCATCCGGGACCTCGATATGAAAAACGCCTACAACGGGCAGATCGCCATCCACTCCGGTGAAATTGCGGATGATCTGACGCATTATTTTGCAGAATCTGAACAGATTCCTTCC
>CAVAJA010000326.1:0-7229 GCA_963588615.1 Lachnospiraceae bacterium
ATGACTCCCCTGCAATACCGCAGGCAGCAGACAGCCGGGGGGAAAAAAAATTGACTTCTCAGTGAATTCCACCACCCGGCAATTCCCTGGTCCATCGAAATGCCAATTCAAACCAGCCCTGACAGGAGGTCTCGATTGCTCCGCCATCCCGATCCGCCGTCAGTTCGTTTGCAAGCCCAAGGCCGTGATTTCCCTTCATATACATATGCAGTTCCACCGGACGCCCCGCTTTGCGCATGGCAAGGGCAAGAAGAAGGGAATTTTCTGCAGGTACCAGTCCGTCTTCGTTGGTATGCCACAGAAAGGCCGGCGGTGTATCATCGCTCACCTGATTTTCCAGCGACATTTCCTCTTTCCGTTCTTCGTACCGATCTCCCAGGAGGTTCTCAAAGGACTCCTTATGTGCAAACTCTCCGGATGTGATTACCGGGTAATTCAGAATCATTCCATTCGGCCGCAGTATTTCGGATTCCGCATGAACCGCATCTGCAATGAATTTCCTTTTCCAGAACATTCCGTAGGATGCTGCCAGATGTCCACCTGCCGAAGAACCCTGAATAAGAATCTGATTCGGATCCACGTCCCATTCCCGTGCACGCTCTCTTGCATGCTTCACGACCTTTGCCAGCTCCAACAGAGCCGCAGGATAAACAGCCGGTCTCACAGAATACCACAGCACAATGGCCTGATACCCATGTGCATTCCACGTCAAGGCGAACATCTCCGCCTCCCTCTCTGAGGTAAAGCAATATCCGCCTCCTGGACAAATGATTACCAGCGGTCTTTTGTGTATCGCAATCTCCTCCGAGTGCTGAATGATATACGTGTCCGCATGTGCATAATCTTCCGAACCATCTGCTTTGATGTCTAATTTTTCACAAATCATATTCCGTCCCTGTCCTTTGCGTAACTGATCCGCATCATCTCCGCAGCAAGCTCACGATTGTTCTTCACTTTCATCTTCTGCTGCTCCGGATGCAGTTCCCTCTGATTTCTTCCATTGACGCTCGATCTCGTGAAAGGTATCAAGTGACATTCCTGAAATTGTGTATATCATGCAGGCCGGTCCGATCAGAAACCCGATGAAGATCGTTGTCGTATTAAACATCCAGATCAGAATCTCGAAAATCAGTACCGCCAGCATCGCCATGGTTCTTCCGAAATACCTTCTGGAAATCATCATGGAATTTTTCAGCGTGCCGCGAAGCGTATTCTCATATCTTGCAATCAGCGGAAAGGTGTAAATCAAACATAAAAAGAACAGGAAACCGGAAACAATCGCCAAGGCCAGCAGCCACGCCGGATTCCCGGAAACAGCATGATACAGCTGCAAGTCCATATAGATTGCATATACACATGCGAAAACAACAATTTCCAGTGCCGTCCCCTGCTTCCAGTTTTCCTTAAATCCTTCCCAATATTCCTTATAAATATAGCCCTCTCTCTCCTCTATAAGATGCAGACATACCTTAAAGGCTGTTGCCGTAGATGCTCCGATTGTGACAATTGGAATGCATCCCAGCAGCCAGAAGAAATTGACCTGCAGAATATCCCATAGCCTGCATAAAAAACGATAAAGAGGGCTGTTGGTACTGAAAAATTTCATAGCGGCTTCATCTCCTTATTGCAATTACACTGCATTCTTCTTTCTGTCGTTCGGCCTGCCGCGAGGTTTCGCAAAAACGAACTGCACAGGACGTCAAAATATCCGCTCCCGGACTTTACATAAAAAGGGGCTGCTCTGTCCGAGCAGTCCCCCTTATCATATCCTAAACGAATGCTGTGCTGCCAGCGACAAAAGGTCTCCTTTTGACTACTCGCTCATTGCAGCATCCTCTGCCGCGGCGCGAAGCGTGGCTTCATTCTGCTGGAACTCTACGCACTGATCATAGCCATAGCTGTCTGCCTGAGAAATCATCTCCGACACGATAGAATCATACTCTGCGTCTGTCTTTGCGTAGATTGCCTTCCAGGAATATGTCTTTATGCAGTCCGCAACCTGATTCCAAACCATGGTCAGCTCGTCCGACATCGGTGTCGCAGAATACATCGTTCCGGGAGAGAGATTGTAATTCCAGTTATCAAACAGACTGTCCAGAGTGGTTGTTCCGTAATAATTTCTCCAATCCGCTTCAATGTCGGAGCTTGCATCGCTGGAGTAGCTCTCCCATTTCTTGTAGTTATACACATCACCGTTGGAATCAAGATTTTCTGCATCAATTCCCCATGTGGTGTTATTGATCTTGAAATTGCCATCCTCAAAGGTTCCGGAATAGCCATCCGTCATCTGCGTCTTGCCGTCCGTCTTTGCACTCTTTCCAAGATCGGTAAAGCAGGTCTTGCCGTTTTCATCATAGTACCAGCAGACATCCTTCGGACCATATTCGGCTGTCATGCGCCCCTCCGGTGTGCACAGCCAGTTCAGGATTGCCATGCACAGCTCAGGATATTCTGTCTTGGCACCGATGGTCCACGGTCTGTTGCCGCCATAGATATTCTGGCCATAACAGATCGGAGTGGCATCCTTCGGAGGGCAAGGGTACATTGCTTTTCCTTCTGACAGATGTGCCTCTGTGTTGTACATCGCAGAACCAAGGAAATTGAATACATTCAGGAAAGCTGTGCCGTTCTGATAATCCTCAACCATTCCGTCATATCCCTGCGTCTGAGAGTCAGGATCCAGCAATCCCTTCTGATACAGCGTGTTGTAGAACTTCAGCATATTAAGATAAGGACCGTCTTCCTGCAGTGCATCGTAATACACCTGCTCCGTAGGGTCATACATGCCGAATCCAAACTCATCATATCCATAGTATGCAGAAGCAGCAGACTTTACGAACATTACCATGTTGCCGTCCCAGTCGCTGAACAAGGATACGCCGTATGTAGGATTGCCGTTGTCATCGGTCGGGCAGATTTCCTTCATCTGCTCAAGAACATCCACAAGATCATCCAGATCATTGATCTCCGGATACCCCAGCTCCTTGTAGAGATCCCAGCGGAGATCCCACTCATACATCATTTCCTGGCGCTCTGTCGCATCTACTGCAATGTCATAGCCGATACCGTAGGTTGTTCCGCCGGAAATCGTTGCATTTTTCTCCAGAGCTGCAGACATATGCTCCTTAATATATGGGCCGTACTCGTCCAGAAGGTCATCTTCATTCCAGTCGTACAGGAGGTCCTTATCAATTGCCTGGAGATATTCATCCGAATCATTGCCCCAGATCACCAGATCCCCCAGATTTCCGGACTCCATGCGTGTTTCATATACACCGTCTGCATCCTGAATAATGTTCAGTTTAACATTGAATTTCTCCAGCATGACCTGCGCAAACCATCCGATCTGCTCTCCGGAATAGTTGGCCAGCTGATCAAACACATCGAGAGTGACTGTCTCCTCCGGAATGATATCTTCCAGAAGCTCCTCTTCGCTCTCCTCATCGTCTGCATCCTCTGTGTCTGCGTTGCCCTCATCCGCAGACGTATCTGCCGATGCAGAATCCCCGGATGATCCGGCGGAACTGCCGCAGGCTGCCAGAGAAAGCACCATGGTAGAAGCCAGCAGCATTGCCATGATTTTCTTCGCTTTCATAAACTTTTCACCCTCCTTGTAGATGTGCTGTATCCGGTTCGTGCATTCCAGATCCTCTGTCCGTTTTCTGGCCATTCCCGAATCGAACCGCTTTATTTTTCCAAAAGGCAGAAAATCCGAATTTCCCTGAACAGCCGCTGTAACGATTCAGGAAACACCCACCGGATACAGCTTGTTGATAGTTTCTTGTATCTCCTCCGCACATGTGCGGGAAACACCTGATTCATCTGACTGCCGTCACTGTTCCTCTCCTGTCAGCAAAAGCCTATTCGCAGGCGGCAGTCCATAGGCTTCATCAGCCCTTTACTGCTCCCAGCATGATTCCTTCTTCGAAATATCTCTGCATGAACGGATATACAACCAGAATCGGGATCACCGTTACCATGGAGATTGTGTACTTGATTACCTTTCCGCTCATAGCCGACTTCAGTGCAGCATCGCTGACAGAACCGCCGGACTGCATCAGTGCACTCAGGTTGGAAGCCTGGTTCAAATAGATATACAGCCTGTGCTGCAGCGTATACAGAGACGGTGCCGACTGCATCAGAATCATGGAATCCGTGAACGAATTCCAGTGTCCAACCGCTCCGAAGATCGCAATGGTTGCCAGAATCGGCTTACACAGAGGCCAGATAATCTTGCGGAAAATCGTCATGTACGACGCTCCGTCAATCTCCGCACTTTCCTCCAGCTCTGCCGGTATCGACTCAATATAGGTCTTCACCAGGATGATGTTGTAAGGTGCCACGATCCCGGGAATGATATATGCCCAGAATGTGTTAGTCAATCCCAGCATCTGCATGTTCAGAAACCAAGGAATCAGGCCGGCATTGAAATACATCGTGATTACCAGAAAGCGATACCAGAACTTTCTGCCCCACATCTCCTGCTTGGTAACCAGATATCCGACCAATCCGGAGGCTGCCACCATCAGAGCTGTTCCTAAAATAGTTCTGCCCACGGATACCATGAAGGCCGTTCCAAGGTCACTTACGTTCAAAAGCGATTTATAGTTTGCCAGCGTAAGACCTCTGGGCCAGAAATTTACCAGTCCCTTTACAACATAGTCATTGTCACTGATGGTGTTGATGAACAGATAGTAAAACGGAAAGATGCAGGCGATCGTGAAGACCGCAAACACTGCATAGTTGATGACGTTGAAAGCAACATCACCCGGCTTCGTCTTAAACTGACTTTTGTGTGTCTTCTTATACAGGCGCTCCGCCTTTGCATCAGCTTTTTCCTGCGCTGTCTTTGCCATAATGCATCCCCCTTCCTTAAATAATGCTCTCGCCGCGAACCAGCTTCGAAATTCCATTTGCTCCGAACAGCAGTACGACACTGACGATGGACTTCAGCATACTTACCACTGTTGTCAGCGGAATCATTCCCTGGCCGATACCCAACTTATAGACGTACAGATCCAATACCATGACGTAATCTGTGTTGCTCGCATTCTCAAATACCAGATACTGATCCATTCCGTTGCTCAGCACATTTGCAACCGACATCAGAAGGAGTACGCAGAAGGTAGGAATCAGACTGGGAACCGTGATGTTCCACATTCTCTGAAAACGCCCTGCACCGTCCACCGTAGCTGCCTCATACAGCTGCTGATCAATGCCGGAAATTGCTGCAATGTAGATAATGGCGCTCCAGCCGACACCCTTCCACATTCCCCATGCCCACATCTTCAGCCAGGTATGAGTGCTGCTCATCAGCATGTTCTGACCGGATGACCAAATGCCTGCATTGACCATCATGCTGCTGATGAATCCATCTGTCGAGAAGATACAGAATGCAATGGCATACACCAGAACCCAGCTGATGAAATTCGGAATGGTGGTAAATGTCTGTACAAATCTGCGGAACTTGTTGTTTTTGATCTCTGAAAGGAAGATTGCGAAAGCCATCGGAACCCAGCTGGTTAAAATTCCCAGAGCACTCATGCCCAGAGTATTCTTCAGCACGCGGATGACATCCTTCACCGTTGCCTCATTCTGGAACAGCTGTGTGAACCACTTGAGTCCGACGAAATTCTCCATGCTCAGCGTATCGCCTACCTTGTAGTCAAAGAATGCATATCTCCATCCCCACAGAGGAAGGTAGCAGAACACGCCGCACAATGCCAGGAACGGCATGAACATCAGGAAGAGCTTGTATTTCGACTCCATCTCGAATTTATCACCCTTCCCCGTTCTCGGCACCAGGAACAGCTCCGCCGCCGCAAGCACCAGAATCACTCCTGCAATTACAACAAAGGGCCAGAAGGCTTCGGAAAACATCGGTCCCACCTTGTTCGGCTTGGATGTCAATGAAATCTGGCCGTATGCCGAATAAATTCCGGCCATTCCGCCAAGCTGAACAATGCATCCTGCGACAATGAAAATACTGCTCAGCTTTTTGAACTTGTTGTTGCCGATGGACATGCACGCTCCGGCCACCGCAGCGGCAACACCTGCACAGATCGAAAGAGCAGAAGCATACAGCATCTGCATCGTAGATCTCTCTACCCAGCCCTTTTTGAAAGCACGTCCGAAATCAGCCGTCAGATTCTTGTAAGACAGGCCGGATGAAAACAACGACAGATTTCGATTGATCAGCCCGCTGATCCTTGCCGGATTCAAAGCCGGGATAAACAGGAAGATCACAGATGCCAGAATTGCCACTCGAAGGACGCAGTACAGCATATCCGATGTCTGTTCTCTTGCAGTCTTGGAATTTTTCATTTCATACTTCCCTCCCTCTTTTGTATGTAATTACCTAAAGTTGAATGAATATGCACGCTTTTTTGTTACTTAAACGTATTCATCATCCTTATCGGTTTTATTTACTATAAACTCTGGTGGGTCAAAAGTATACCAGAATAATTAGGGAAGTCATCGTCAATTTTCAGTGCGTATCCATAATATCTCTCGCCTGCCTGATGCATTTTGCACAATTCAATGCAGTCTCTTTTTTTGAAAGACACCTTTTTTTGTTGTGAAGACTTTTTTATGTAAAACGTTTTCGTTACTGTATTTTCAACAAAAAAGCTTCAGAAATGCCAAGAAGATCGTAGCATTTCTGAAGCTTTTCGCTTTTTCCCGTATTAAGGCTCCCCGCGGCCGTATCAGATGCCGCAGATTTACAGTTATTCTGAACTTTTTCGAAAACTATTCATAAATTTCGAAGTTCTTTCCTTCTCTGATCATAACGGGAATCACATCCATGGGAGCCGGTACAACAATTCTTTGTCCTCCTTCATAGACTTTATGCGTATAAGCATCTGTCCATCTGCATCTTTTGGGAAGATAAACCTCACGTGTTCTGGCCCCTTCCTCCATGACAGGCGATACCAGAAGATCCGGACCGAACATGTAAGAATCCTCCACTTCCCAACATATCGGATCTTCCGGGAATTCATAGAACAATGTACGCATGACCGGAGCTCCTGTTTCACTGGCCTCCTTCATACATTTCCGAATGTACGGACGCAGTCTTTCCCGAATGAACAGGAATTTCGTCAGAATACTGTAATTGTCCTCTCCGAAGCTCCAAACCTCGTTGTCCTGCCCGCTGGTCAGCTGACGAACGCCGTTGATGTACTCCTTCTCTCTTTCATACCACGGAGTATGAAAGAGAGAAGGAGTAC
>CAVAJA010000327.1:0-7695 GCA_963588615.1 Lachnospiraceae bacterium
GTACTGCTCCGTATTCCGTCTCGGTGCATGCTCCCTCGGACCGCGGAACCCGCCCGGCTCACGTTCCTTTAGCGGAAGCGGAGCTGTAAAAAGGGTATCCTGATTTCCCAGCAGCGTCACACCGTCCATGAATACCTGCCGTGCATCCGCATACACCGCCAGTGCCTGACCGGCCTTTGCACCATCTCCTGCCGTGTTCTCAATCGTGATGCTGCAGACCTTCGCACGGTTCCCGCCAAGAAAGAGCGTCTGCGAACGAAAGGTACCTGTTTTCTCCTCGCCGGGCCACGGATCGCGTCCTCCGCAGGATGCCGTAATCACGGTGTGCTCCGCACTCTCCCCTTCAATGATGTAATCCTCCAGCTCCAGGAAAGGGCGCTCCCGGTAAATTCCGTTTTTCACAATAAAATGCACAGGCTCCTCTGGGTTCGCATTGCAGAACGCTGCCGCAGACGACAGTGAAGGAAAGTCTCCTTCACCGCTGCCCGAAATAATAATCTTTCTGTATTCTTTTTTCATAATGAACTTTCCCGTCTGCAGCTTTCCGGACACCCTGTTCCCGCGCTGTGCCGTCCAAAGGAGCTGCTTCCTGCCCTGACCGTCCGAATCCTGCCGTCCGTTCCTACAGTGCCTTCATGAAGGCGATGTCCTCGGCTACGCAGGAATGATTGACATGCTCACGCAGCAGCGTGATGTTTCTTGTCTGGCTCTGCAGCCACTTTGAAATCTCGTCGAACTCCATGCAGCCCTTTCCGAGCGGCATATCAGTAAAGGTATCGTAATCATTGGTGACACCGTAAACGAAATCCTTGATGTGCAGTGCGTCCACGCGGTCTCCGATCACAGACAGCCAGTCCTTCCACAGCTGTGCCTGATTCGGAATCAGCTCATATTCCAGAAGATTCGCTGCATCGAAAATAAAGTGCAGATGCTCCGCATCCCCTACCACATCCATCAGATGCTGCACTGCATCAAGGCTGTTCAGCGGATGCCAGTAGACGGGCTCAACGGCGAACACCGCATCTTCCTTCGCAGCGGTCTCCACGATCCGCTGAATGCTGTCCTCCATATATCCCAGTCTCCGGGCACCCTCTTCCTTGTCCATGTGGATCACAGACGTCTCACTTCCCACGCAGACTCCGCCCAGCTCTCTCTGCATTTTCAGGACACTGCACACATTCTCCACTGCGGCCTTTCTCTTCTCCGGATCCGGAGTACTCAGATCCTGATAGCAGCCCAGCACCGTGATCTCCACGCCCTGCCCTGCGAAGCCGGCCCGGATCTCATTTTTTTGTTCCTGCGTGATGTCCTTATAATTGCTGATTCCCTGAATTGCCTTCGGCATGGCAACCTGCCCTGCCTCGAATCCCTGCTGACGCAGCAGCGATGCGAGACGCTCCGCAGAATGTTTTCCATAATCATGTGCACGACAACCGATCTTCATTTTTTTCCTCCTGATTGTAGGTTGGGTAACGGTACAGACCACCTGACATCCGTCCAGGAGTCTGCACCTAACGCCGCTTACTGGAATCCTTTCACCTCATGCCAGCTCTCTGCCGGCTCCGCACTCGGCTCAATCTGCATACGTTCCGTGATCACGCCGCGCACCTTTTCCTCGGAAAAGCCGTTAAGTCTTGCCCGGATCATCAGATTCTCCAGTCTGAAATCCGAAAGAATGTACTGGCTTTCATCCGGCATCACCTCGAAGAAGCTGTCGCACACGCAGCTGCAGTCCTTTACCGTAATGTGATCCGCATACGACATCGGCCTGTCCTTGCGGTCCTTCAGATCGAAGAACTGCGTCCAGGGATAGATTCGAATGAACTCCTTGACCCGCCCTTCAATCTGTTCCAGCGTTATGTATTCATAATGCTGCGGTGTATCCGGCCGCATTTTCAGCCACAAAAGCCTTGCTGCCCCCTTGATCTGTATTCTCCGCATCAGGATGTTCCGGTTGTGCACCGACTCCGAGCCGCAGGTAAGGCACCCGTGGCAGAACCCGTACACACAGTCCTCCACCAGAATTCTCTCATTGGAGCCGTTTTCCGGCTGCGTGTCGGCCCACGGTCCTTTTCCGCCTTTGAGCACAACGGAGTCATCGTTGACCTCAATATAGCAGCCCTTCACCAGCACATCCGCGCACACGTCAATGTCAATTGCATCCGTGCTGGGCGCCGCCACAGGAGCGGACGGCGAGTAAATATGACAGTTCAAATATTTTACATGATCACATTTGTAAATATGCGTTGTCCAGAAATGTGAATTCTGCAGATGCAGCTGTGCAATCCGCACATTTCTGCAGTGCGACAGATAGACGAGCCGCGGCCGCTGTTCGTCCTTGTTGCCGCCGCTGCTCCACTGCCAGCGCAGCCAGCAGGCCTTCCATGCGCGCAGGCCGTTGCCGTCGATCGTTCCGGGGCCGCACATGGTGAATCCATCCACCCCGTCTGCATTGATCAGTGCGTCAAAATACAGGCACGTCTCGCCCTCAATTCTCGTTTCACAAAAGTCATAATCCGATATGTCATCGCTTCCCTTCAGGGTTCCGCCTGCGCTGACATACAGATTCACCCCCTGCCTGAAATGAAGTGCACCTGTCATGTAAGTTCCCGCAGGAACAACGATCACTCCGCCGCCGTTTTCCGCCGCCAGATCGATCACATTCTGGATTTCCTTTGTGTAAATTTTTCCGTCATCCCAGATGCCGTAATCCGTGAGCACATACTGTTTCCCCAGTTCCGAAAGCTCCGGAATTCCGGTCTCATAGAACCAGTCATCGATCTGTGTCCCATCCGGAAAATATTCTGCAGCCCTGCTGTCTTCGTTCATGATGTCTCTTCTGTCCGCTCCTCTTCTGGATTTTGCTGCGGCTGCGCGCTGTTTGTTCTGAACAGATTTCAAATCCTCCCGGCAATGCCGTTTTATGACGCACATTTTGATCCGGATCATTCGGAACATGCTCCTGCAGCACAGCAGTATCAGTATAGCGATTTTCCGAGGCCTGTACCAGTCGTATCTCATGGAATGCCGTGAAAAATTGCCATCCCCGATTATTCCACTGCACGCAGCAGTGCATCCAGACGCTTCCGCTCTTCCTCCGATGCTCTCAAGAACGGCGATCTTGTCATCTCATCCAGGGTGCACAGCTCCTTTTCAAAGGGCATATGCTCCTTTACGTACTCCCTCTTCAGGATTTCCCAGGTCTTGGGGTTCTCCTTCAGCTCCTGCCAGGGCGAATCCAGACTGTAGACCTTTCGGTACGGTACGGTCGCCTCATAAACAAAGGTATATTCTCCCGCACCAACGACAACTGCCGTATCCTTTCCCTGCTGCTCCACGCTCCTGACCTTCAGCTGCTCCCTGCTGATCCACGCATCAATCTCTGTCCTGTCCGCATCCGGAAGAACAATGACCGCTTCCGCATCAAAGGGCACCTTGAAAACAAAGCGAAGCTTCTTTCCCTCAATGCTCCATTCGGAGTGAATCTCTCCCGCTGCAGACCGAAGGTCGGCATCTGCACTCTGAATGTGATGGTTGGGCTGGGGAGCAAGCGTGAATCTCTTGAAGCCCGCTGCCTCCTCCTGCGGATTGATTCCGACCATGTTGCGGAACATCCATTCCACGATGGAACCATAAGAATAATGGTTGAGCGAATTCATCTCAGTTCCGCTGATCTTGCCGTCCGGGTTCACCGAATTCCACCTCTCCCAGATCGTCGTGGCCCCCATGAGAACCGCATAAAGCCAGCCGGGGTATCCTTTCTCCATCAGAAGATGATATGCGACTTCATTCATGCCGTTTCCGGAAAGCACCCGGCACAGGTACGGAGTTCCTACAAAGCCTGTTTCCAGATGATAAAAATTCTTTTTCAGCTTGTTCAGCAGACCTTCCCTTGCCCGCTCCTTATATTCCTCCGGGCAAAGACCCATGTACAGCACAACCACGTAAGCTGTCATCGTGTCCACGGCAAGGCGGCCGGCCGGCGTATAATACTCCTTTACAAATGCCTCATAGATCTCCCCTGCCAGCTGTCTGTATCGCGCCTCATCCTCAGATTTCCCAAGAATTCCGGCTGCCTTATATAGAATTGTGGTGGAAAAATAGTAGTAGCCCGATGCGATCAGTCCGTCATCCGTTCCTCCGAATACGCCGCCCGGATAATTGCCGTCCAGTGCAAGCCAGTCTCCGTAATGCTGCCCGGTAAGCCACAGCCGCTTTCCTCCGTCCTTATCGTCCTCGCGCTTCATGAACTCTACCCAGCCGCGCATGCTCTCATACTGGCGCCGCAGGATTCCCTTATCGCCCGAATGCAGATACACATTCCACGGAATGATGGTCGCTGCATCTCCCCAGGCTGTCGAGGTCACTCCGGTATAATGGCACACCGGAACCACATCCGGAACACCGCCGCCTAAGCGCTTCTGTTCCGAATAGACATCCTTTCCGTATTTCGCATAGAAAGCATAGGTGTCCATGAAATAGCAGGCTGTTCCGGAAAAAATCTGCGCATCCCCCGTCCAGCCGTAGCGCTCATCTCTTTGCGGGCAATCGGTCGGAACATCCAGGAAATTGTCCTTCATTCCCCATTTTGCATTGTGAATCAGCTGATTCACCAGATCATCCGAGGTATGAAGGCTTCCCCTCTCCTCCATATCGGAGTGGATCTCAAGTCCGCGGAAATCCTCGGGATCCGGTTCCCCTTCCCAGCCGGTCACCTTGACGAAGCGATAGCCGTAAAAGGTAAAGTGCTGCCGAACAAGCCGGTCCGTTCCGTCTGCAATGTAGGTAAACTCCGCCTTCGCTGTGCGCAGGTTGTCATTGTAGAAATTGCCGTCCTGAAGAATTTCTCCGAACTGGAAGAAAAGCTTTGTTCCCCGCGGCGCCCTGCACCGAAACTGCAGCCAGCCGACCATGTTCTGCCCCATGTCCAGCACGGTTTCTCCGGCAGGTGTATGAATGACCGCAATGGGCTTGATCCGTTCGTGCACGGTGATGCGGGGTGACAATCTCGGATACAATCTGTCATAGCCAAGATCCACGTACTTTACACCAAAGGTCTCACTCGTATCCAGTGCCGCATCGTAGACCTCTCCGGGGTAAATACCGCTGTATACTACCTGACTCTTTCGCGCCTTCCAACTGTCATCTGTTCCGATGATGTCCTTTGTCCCATCCTCATACCAGATGTGAATTTCCGCCAGAGCAGCCAGGCGGTCTCCATAGTTTTCAGACTTCTGGCGCAGTCCGTACCAGCCTTTATACCAGCCGTCCCCCAGCACGATTTCCACGCGGTTGCTTCCCCCGGCCAGTTCCAGTTCAAAGGTCTGGTACGGAATCCAGCTGTCATAATTGCAGAATCCGGGCAGCAGACACTCATCTCCCTGCTTTTCTCCGTTCAGATAGAACTCATACACGCCCAGTCCGACCATATATGCCCTGGCATATTTCACCGGCTTATCGATCTGAATTTCCCTGCAGACAGCCGCCTGAACTTCTTTTCCAAGATCCGGCGTAATCCACCGTCCCTTCCACTGATCCGATGCTCCGCACACCGACTTTGCCGTCTCAAAATACTGCACCTCACTCCAGGTGCTGTCGCCTGTCTCATCTAAGACATAAACCTTCCAATAATATCTGGTCAGCGGTTCCAGCTGAACGGGAAGCTCCCAGGCGACACTGCTCACTCCCTCCTGCTCACCGCTGTCGTACAGGACATTTTCAAAGTTCTCCTCCTTAGACAGCTGCACCCTCGCCGTCTTCTGAATCTGTCCATTTGCCTCCGACACAACGTAAGAAATCACAGGATGCTCCAGGTCATATCCAACCGGATTGACCAGATGATTGATCTTCAGATGCTCGATTTTCATTTTCTGTCTTCCCTCCGCCTTTTTCTTTGTCTGCCGCTTTTTATAACCGGTCTGACACCGGCTGTTCCTCGACATCAAATGTGCCCACCCCCAATGTGACCACAAAACCATGCCCCTCTTTTTTATTCCCGCACCGGAAAATCAGGTGTTCCCTGTAAAGGAGCAGGCACCTTGCATAGGTATTGATCATGCCCATGCCTCCGATTTCCAGCTTTGCAGCCAGCTCGTTGTTCTGTATGTTGTCCTGTACCTCCTTCATCCGCTCCCCCAGTTTTTCAACGGTCTCCTCCGATGCACCGGGACCGTTGTCTTCAATCCGTACATACCACCCGTCCTCCAGGGCACGTCCGATCACCTTGACAACAATGCGTCCGTCCTCCGGACTGCGGCCGTATTTCATCGTGTTCTCCGCCAGCTGCTGCAGTGTTATTTTGGGAATTTTCCGATCCTTTATATTCTCCGCAACATCCACCTCTGTCTCCAGCCAGCTTCCGTGTCTTTCCCTCATGAGATAGAAATACGACGTAAGATTCTGCAGCTCCTCGTCAATGGTCGCAAACCGTTCCCGATTGCCGGTGGAATACCGCAGCATGTCTCCGAACGCCCCGCAGATTCCGCAGATGCTCTCATCTCCCATCAAAACTGCCTTCGAAGATATGATATTCAGAACATTGTAGATAAAATGCGGGTTCACCTGCGCCTGCAGCATGTTAAATTGTGCCTGCAGCTGCAGTGCCATCGCCTTGCGTTCTTCCTGAAGTGCCTGATCCAGCCGCGCCGTCATATTGCTGTACGCCTGAATCAGCTGTCCGAATTCATCCTCACCTCTCAGCGTTCCAAGCCCATTGTCCTCACTCAGATTCTGAATATTGGTTTTCTCCACAATGGACTGAAGTCCTTTGACCGGCCTGGTCAGAATTGCTGCCCAGCCGTAAATCAGTACCACGCACACCGCAAAGGTGAAAAGAACAGCGGCAACGACAAAAAGGAACAGACTCCTCTGAGCTGCGGTCACTGCATTGCTCTGGCAGACAATGACATCGAAGTCATACTGATCAGAGGACTGTCTGGCATAAACTCTGTTGTTTTCCGTAACAGCCGTCTCCTCCGGGAGACTTTTCAGCCTTTCCAGCTCCTCTGTCACAGACGCCGTCTCGTCCTCACTCGAATAGAGCACGTCCTCTTTGTTGACCAGAATCATCACCTGTATTCCGGAGTCCGCTCTCTCCATTTTCTCGAGCGTGTCCATTCTGCACTCCACCTCCAGAACACCCATATTTTCCCCGCGCAGAGCCTTCATCAGGCTGAACACCGGAGTCTCACTGTCCCCGCTCCAGTAGTCCATGTGACGGGCTACAATCACAGACCCCCCGTTTTTCTCCAGAACCTCCGACAGGTACTCAATATCCTCAAATGAAAATTCATCGATCAGGCGCTGTACGTTGATGGACGTATAATTTTCCGCCGTCCCCTTGATCTTGCTGCTGGCAAAATAACCGTTTTGGTTAAAGAATACCGTCCGGTACGAATTCTTCATAATATAATCCGTCGACATGCGCATTTCCAGTTCATTTTTCGCAGTCAAAAGAGTCCCCCCGGGCACGGTTCCTTTCTCCTCAAGCGCGATCAGGGAAATATCCCGCAGCATGGATTCGTCTGACAGAATGTAATTCATGATAGCATCCATTCTGCCAAGAATCTCATCCACCTGATTGACGTAGGCGTCCGCGGTCGTCAGCAGATTGTTGTCCCGCATATTCCTTTCGTAATTGATTCCCTGCAGAGCAACAACTGCCCCCAGAAGAAGGCTGGCGATCAGTGCAACGGT
>CAVAJA010000328.1:0-5285 GCA_963588615.1 Lachnospiraceae bacterium
AACCTTACGATCGGTCTAAGATCGAAGGCGGAATTTTGCGGGCATGCCACAAGCGGCCGGTTTCGGTGAATCAGATTAAGCACACGGTGGATGAGATTGAGTCGGAGATTTTTGACCGAGAGGAGAAGGAAATTTCGAGCCGTGAAATCGGCGAGCTCGTGATGTCTCGGATTCATGATTTGGATCCGGTGGCCTATGTGCGCTTTGCTTCGGTGTATCGAGAATTCAAGGATGTGGAAACCTTTATGGATGAGCTGGAAAAGGTGCTCAAGACGGAACACGGAAAAAAGGCTCTCGGGGTTCGGTGAATGGGAAAAAGAATCGCGCCGGATCACTATGTGAAATCGGCATATGACATAGATTATGAGGCGTTGTACAGAAGCGGAGTTCGCGGAATTATCTATGATATTGACAATACCCTGGTGAACCCAAACGCACCGGCCGATGCCGGAGCGATCGAATTGTTCGAAAAACTGCGGGCGATCGGCTTTCAGACGGTGATTCTTTCCAATAACACCGGAGAGAGGGCAAGGATTTTTGCGGCTGCGGTGGGGAGTCGTGTCGTAGCTTGGGCGCTGAAGCCGCTGCCCTTTAAGTACAAAAAAGCGATGACGATTATGGGTACAGGGAAGGGCAATACCGTATTCATCGGAGACCAGCTGTACACCGATATATGGGGAGCCAACAATGCCGGAATCACCTCGTTTCTTACGATTCCGCTGACGGATGAGGAAGAGTTCTGGATTCGCTGGAAACGCAGAATGGAGGCACCTGTTCGGGAAAATCTTCGGTTGGAATGAGCCGGCGGATGTTTGGAATATGAGTGTGTGGTCAGCTGCAGAGGTGCTGCGGCTGATTTTTATGGTGGATGGGATCTTCACGGAAGAAGGAAATCAGAATGCGGAACGAAATCGATGGCAAAACGGCGGTATACGGACTGATTGGGAATCCGGTGGCACATTCCTTTTCTCCGCTGATTCATAATACGCTGGCAGATGGACTGGGAGAGAACCTTCTGTATACAACCTTCCCTGTAAAGGATGCAGAGCAGCTGGAGACAGCAGTAAAAGGGGCAGGAGCACTGGGAATACAGGGAATGAACGTAACCGTGCCGTATAAGAGTGCGGTGATTCCGTTTCTTTTGGAAACGGAACCGGGAGCAGAGGCTATCGGTGCCGTGAATACATTGGTGGCAATAAAGAATGAAGACGGCATTGTGCGGGGCTACCGGGGATATAATACTGATTACATGGGACTGAAGAGGGCTCTGGAAGAAATGAAAATCTGTCTTTCGGATATGAGTGTGATCCTCATCGGTGCCGGAGGAGCAGCCAGAGCGGCAGCCTTTATGTGCGGGGCAGCTGGAGTGAAGAACCTGTCTTTTCTCAACAGAACGGCGCAGAAGGCAGAAAATCTGGCGAGGGAGCTGCATTTGAGCTTTCCTGAAATGAAAATCGGTGTACACGGACTTTCGGAGGCAGCGAAGGAGGCAGAGAGGCTGGAAAGGGTTCTGGCCATTCAGTGCACCAGTGTGGGACTGGCTCCGAATACAGAAGCTTCGCCGATTGACGATCCGGCATTTTATGCGAACATAGAGGCAGCGTATGACTGCATCTATAATCCGGAAGAAACCAAATTTCTGCAGATGGTTCATGCGGCGGGAAAACCGGGCCGCAGTGGAATGGACATGCTTCTCTGGCAGGGAATTCTGGCATTTCAATTCTGGACCGGAAAGATGCCGGAGAGGACCCTTATCGAGGAAATTCGCAGGAAGCTGTATGCCTTTATCCGCAAAGGGGAGTGAAATGCAGTGCCAGGAGAGGATGTTTGGATTGGAAAATTATGTGCTGATCGGCTTCATGGGAAGCGGAAAGACAACGGTAGGAAGGGAACTTTCAAGGAAAACGGGCTGGGATAACCCGGACACCGATGCGCTGATTGTGGAGAAAACCGGGATGCAGATCACGGATATTTTCGCAGCGGAAGGTGAGAACGGCTTTCGAGAGAGAGAGACAGAGCTTTTAAAGGAACTGGCCGAGAGCAAGCGGGAGCATATCATCTATTCCTGCGGAGGTGGAATTGTTCTTCGCAAAGAGAATCGGCCGCTTTTGAGAGAATTGGGGGTCGTGGTTTATCTGGAGGTTTCTGTGGACGAGGTGATACGACGAATCGGAGCAGATACCTCAAGGCCGTTGCTTGCAGGGAAGAACCGCAGGGAAAAGGTTCAGACCATTCTGGATGAAAGGCGAGCTGTTTATGAATCGTGTGCAGATATTACGGTTCATGTGACAGGGAAAGAGCCGGAAGAGATTGCAGAGGAGATTCTAAGACAGACAAAGAAGGTCCACAGGGAGGAAAAAGATTGAAAAAGATTCTGGTGATTAATGGTCCGAACCTGAATTTTCTGGGGATTCGGGAAAAGTCAATTTACGGAACACAGGATTATAAGACACTGGTTTCCATGATTGAGGCACATGCGGAGAAATTGGGGGTGACTGTGGAGTGCTGGCAGTCGAACCACGAGGGTGCAATCATCGATAAGCTTCAGGAAGCCTATTATGATCCGGATCTTGTGGGTCTCGTCATCAATCCAGGAGCGTATACACATTACAGCTACGCAATTCATGATGCCTTGAAGAGCGTTTTTGTCACGAAGGTTGAGATTCATATCAGCGATATCAATGAGAGGGAGGCATTCCGCAAGGTTTCCGTTACAGCCCCGGCCTGTGATCGGCAGATCGTCGGACACGGCCTGCAGGGCTATCTTGAGGGAATGGATTACGTTGTCAGCTGCATGCAGCCCACGCATTGACGCCTGTGACGGGACACTTCCGCCGGGACCTGTGCGGATTGTCGTTGGGACTTTTGTACAGCAATGAAATCTATTTTGCATTTTTGAAAAGGTGTGTTATAATGCACCTTGTTCGCGGCATTAGTTCATCGGTAGAATGCGACCTTCCCAAGGTTGAGAGGTGGGTTCGATTCCCATATGCCGCTGGAAAGAGCAGGATATTATTACCCTGCTCTTTTATTGTGCCAAAATTCGCGCTTGTTTCCCTTCGTCAGTTGGTCATACATTGTTTTCCAATCTGGGGGCAAGGAAACCTCGTGCGCCTGTTCTGGCGCTGGAAGCTGTGAAAGTTCCTCGCGGATTGCGTCCCTTTTCTGGCGATATTCCGCTCGGTCAATCATCCCATCCTCATACAGATCCGCGAGCCGAGTCAATTTTCCCTGCAGGCTTTTTCGTGCGGCGAGAATTTCTTCAATGTCGGCATTGACGACGGTTGCCTTGACTCTTGCGTTGTACTCATTCATTGCGGGTTCGATCTGCTGCAGAAGGGATTCCTCGACATACTCCTCGTTGATTCCACAACCATTGCAGGGGACGTTTACGAAATCGTTCACGGCCTTGATGCGCTCGGATGTCATGTCGGCTTCTGACTGTGCCACGCTGAGCATGATATTGACCTTGAAAACGCCTGCAGACGTCTCGGTTTCATAATCCTCCCAGATTGCCCGTGGAGAGCACTGGAACAGACTGAGGGATAATGCCGCCCTGCGCATAACGAAAGCGAATGAGACGGCGGCATCATACATCAACGACACAACGCCGTCTATCTGGACGCTGAATTACAATTTCACTGCATACCAAGCGGATAAGGCGATGGGGGTATCCTTCGACATCTATGACGAAAACACCGTGCGCCGACTGATCCAAGAGGACCCGAAGCTATTGCCGTCCATCTCGCAGAAGGCAATCGACAGGGCAAAGGACACAGCGTGGAATCGTGTTCAGTTTACCAAAGACGTAACGTCTGCAATCATGCAGGGAACTCCGCCGTCACAGCTTGCCAAGAGCCTACAGCACACAATGGGTCTGAACCAAGTCTCGGCAATACGTAACGCCAGAACAGCCATAACCTCGGCACAGAACGGCGGCAGGATGGAGGGGTATACCAAACTCGCCGCGATGGGCGTGGAGATGCAGAAGGAATGGATCGCCACGCTGGACAACCGCACGCGCGACTCACACAGAGACCTCGACGGCGAGCGAGTAGCGTATAACAAGACGTTCTCGAACGGTCTGATGTTCCCTGCAGATCCAAGCGGCGCAGGGCGTGAGGTTTGGAACTGCCGTTGTACCATGCGGGCAATCTTCCCAGAGAACAACGAGCCGCGGAAGATGACGTATTATGGGCAGAATGCAGAAAAGGCGTATGAAAAGCAGAAAAAAGAGTATGACGGATTCGTGAAAAAGAAGCTGGGGAAGATGATTGACCAACCGTCAGCGAAGGAAATTAAAGAAAACAAGTACCTTGCTCAGAATTACGCGGATATGAGCAAATACAAACGGAGCAAGTCGGTCGGGACGATATGGGAAGAATTAAAAAAGGTCAACCCGAAGTATAAAACGGCTATTGAATATCGCAGAAATTGTCAACGATGCATCGTTGCTTTTGAGGCGAGGATGCGAGGCTATGATGTGACCGCAAAGCCGAGAGAAATAGGCGACGCGCTAAGGTCTGGGAGCAAAGAATATGGATGGCCTGCCGTGTTCAAAGGAGCAACCTCGAACGATTGCGGAATGGACACAATTTCAGACGCATATGCTAAAATATACGGGACGGTAATGTCATACGGCGAAGGCGCAAGAGCGGTGGTCGCATTGTCGAGAGAAGGAAAAACGGGACACGTAGTAATCGCGACAAGAATTGGTGATGAAGTGCATTTTTTGGACCCGCAAACAGGAGAAAAGATGAGAGAGTCAATGTGGGACACGATTATCCCGCAAAAGGTGTCTGTTACAAGGGTTGACAATGTACCATTCTCAGAACTGATTTCAAAGTGCGTGGAGGATACAAGTGACGACGATTAAGGAAGTCATCGAGATGGTTGAGAACGAAGATGACGCTGTATTCGTGGGGAGCGTGTGGGAACTGAAAGATTCGTACATTGCATATCCTGTATGGAAAGAGAACGGCGAGTTCCTGTACGATGAAGCGTGGTTGATATCAAAAAAAGACGGAAAAATGGAATGGATAAGCGGCAATGAAGAGTTCACGGATGACGCTGTTTTGATTTGGAAAAGAAAAGGCGTTGAATAAAATGAGCAACATAGAAATCAGAATTGACAATCGGAAAGCCGCACTGCAGGAAATCGATCTGGCGCTGCTGGCGGCTATGGAAGTATGCGGAATGATCGGCGAGGGATATGCAAAAACCAACCTTACGGAAAAGAAGCATGTCGTTACGGGCACCCTGCGAAACAGTGTGACATACAAGAT
>CAVAJA010000329.1:0-2173 GCA_963588615.1 Lachnospiraceae bacterium
ACCAATCCCTATCTGTCCTTTGCAATGGTTATTTACGCAGGATTGGACGGAATTTCAGGAGCAATGCGGCCGGATCTTCCGATGAATGTAAATCTGTATAAGGCGGATCCGGATCTTACAGCAAAGCTGGAAAAGCTTCCGAGACATCTGGATGAGGCAATTTCCTGCGCAAGGAGCAGTGAACTGGTGAAGGAGCATGTTCCGGAATCTGTGCTGGAGGCCTATTGCAGCCGCAGATGAAGGTCAGAAAGTTAGGAAGAGGACGTTATGGCGGCGAATGCGAAAAGAGGCTGCATTTTAATCGTGACTTCCAGTCAGGATGCTTTTGCAGTCATACGTAAGATTATTGAAGGAACCTGTGATCAGGTGCTGCAGGCTGCCTCGGTTACAGAGGCAAGGCGCCTTCTTGCGGCAGGAAACATCGGACTTGTGATTATCAACACGCCTCTCCCGGATGAGTTCGGTCTGGAATCGGCAAAGGACTTTGCGGACGGAAAGGATGTTGCGGTCCTTCTCCTGGTAAAGGCGGAGCTGTATCACCAGGTGTCGTACAAGGTGAGGGGGAGCGGTGTATTCGTGCTCTCGAGACCGCTCAAAGGACAGTTGCTTCTGGAGGCTGTGGGCATCATGGATGCCATGCGCCGGAAGATTATTGCCTTGAATGAACAGAATCAAAAGCTCAGAAAGCGTCTGGATGAGATGGGATTGATCACAAGGGCGAAATGTCTTTTGATTGAGAAGAAAACAATGACAGAGGAGGAGGCTCATCGTTATCTGGAGGAGGAGGCGATGAATCATTCTCTGAGTAAGCGCGAGGTTGCACAGAGCATAATCCGGGAACTGGAAGAACCATAGAAGAACGACACAGAATCATGAGAAAGGCAGGGCAGAACAATCGTTGTTTTGCCCTGCCTTTTTTGAAAACAGCCCGGTGGGGAGAATTCGTAAGCGGAAATCAACCTAAAATAATTTCAGCAATCTCGCTTGGCCTGGACACGATAGTCTGTGCATGATTTTCTTCCAGAAATCTGCGCCCGCGGAACCCCCAATCGACACTGATGCAGTCCAGACCGGAATTTACAGCGGTCTGCATGTCGATTTCGGAGTCGCCGATGTACACCGCATTCTTCTTGTCCTGGATTCCCAGATTGCTCAGTACCTTTTGAGTCATGTCCGGCGCCGGCTTGCGGCGGACACCATCCATTTCACCGACGGAAAGATCGAAAAGTCCGCTGAAAAGCTCCTTTACCAGAGTCTGCACAGCAGCATCCGGCTTGTTGGAAACGACAGCGGTCAGAACTCCTGCGCTGTGCAGCTGCCGCAGAACTTCCGGAATTCCTTCATAGGGGGCAGTTTTATCATTGCAGTGGGTCTCATAATAGGGAAGGTAAATTTCCTGAATTCGTTTCACTTCGCCCGGATCCATGCGGCAGGTAATTTTGTCGTGGTCTGTCCCAACCTGCAGGAGATCATCCGGCAGAACACCCTGCTCTACGGCGAGAGCCCGGACAATGGCAACGGTCACGCCGCTTCCGAAGAACTGACGTACCAGGTCCTGCGTGTAATCGTGCCGATGACCGGTCCGGGACAGAGCATAGTTGATGGAATCGGTAAGATCTCCCAGAGGGTTTAATACGGTTCCGTCCATATCAAAAACAGCAGCAGAGTATTTCATAATACGGAATGTCCTTTCTTTTTTATGTGGTGGCATTTTGTACAAACTAACTCGATAAGAGTATAATGCATGCATTGCAAAAGTGAGCTTTTTTTTGATCGAATAGAGATTATCAATGGAGAGACAGAATATGAAATTTTGGGACATGCCCTACACACGGGTCGATTTTGAGAAGGTAAAGACAGAATTCCAAGAACTGGAAAGGGCACTTGAGAATGCATCTACCGGAGCGGAGCAGATGTCAGTGCATGAGCGGTATTATGCGCTGACGGGTTCTGTTCTGACACAGATGACATTGGCGGAAATCCGTCACGATATTGATACTACGGACGAATTCTATGACGCCGAGCAGAAATTCTATGATGAGAATCGGCCGGTGTTCCAGAATTTGTGTGTTTCCTATCAGAAAAAGCTTTATCAATCTCCTTATCGCGGGGAACTGGAGGAGAAAATCGGAAAGGTGGCCTTTAAGAATATCGAACTGGCCATGAAATCTGT
>CAVAJA010000330.1:0-5292 GCA_963588615.1 Lachnospiraceae bacterium
ATCCATTATTGGGCATTGGGAGCAAACGGCGGAATCTCGAGGAATACCAATGCAGCAGCCAGTCATGCAAAAGGGGATTATGTTGCACTGCTGGATTATGATGATCTTCTGACTCCGGATGCAGTCTTTGAGATCACGCATAAGATCGAAAGAACCGAGGCGGAGATTCTGTATACCGATGAGGACAAGTGCGATGCCTCCGGGAAATGCTTTTTTGAGCCGAATCGGAAACCGGAATTTAATCCGGATTATCTTCTGACCAACAATTACATCTGTCACCTGCTGGTGATGAAAAGAGAACTTTTTCTGGCGCTTGGACTCAGGCCGGAATTCGACGGAGCTCAGGATTATGATCTGATTCTGCGGGCCCCGTGGTCCGGTATCGTTCATATCGGAAAGGTACTCTATCATTGGCGGACGCATGCATCCTCTACAGCCGGGAATCCGGGCAGCAAGAATTACGCATATGAGGCGGGGAAAGCGGCGCTGCAGGAGCATTTCCGCGTTTGTCATATCGATGCTGCGGTGTCGGAATCGCGGCACAATGGATTTTTCCGCGTAGAATACCGCCCGGATATTTTTGCCCAGCGGCCTGAGGTCGGAGTGGTAGGAGGAAAGCTGCTGTCCAGAAACCGCCGCATTGTCGGCGGGATGATGGATGAGAACGGAAAGGTGGAGTTTGAAGGACTCCATGAGATGGAAAGCGGTCCGATGCATCGAGCAGATACGATGCAGGATGCGATGGCGGTGGATGTCCGCTGCATGGAAATTCGTGATGAACTCCGTCCTTTGTATCAGTCAATTTTTAATACAGCCTATGACCGGCATGTGATGAAACAGACGGGGAATCTGAAGGATAAGAGTCTGGAGTTCTGCCGGCAGGTGCGTCAGCAGGGGTATCTCATTGTCTGGGATCCCTTTATGACAAAGGTTCTTGAGGAGACAACTTGAGTAAGAATTGCAATGAACTGATGACGGTTGTCATTCCGAATTACAACGGGGCGGAGCTTTTAAAGAATTGTCTGGACTCCCTATTGGAGGGATCGCTGCGTCCGAGAATCATTGTGGTGGACAATGGATCGCAGGATGACTCCTGCGCAATGCTGGATGAGAACTATCCACAGGTGCTGACAGTGAAGCTCCCGGTCAACACCGGTTTTTGTCATGCAGTGAATACGGGACTTCATTTGGTGCAGACGCCGTATGCCATGCTGCTGAACAATGATACGACAGTAGAAAAGGAAGCACTGGAGCGTCTTTTAGAGGCAATAAAGAGGCGGCCGCATTGTTTTGCGGTACAGGCACTGATGGTTTCCATGCAGAATCCGGACATCGTGGATGATGCGGGAGACCTGTACTGTGCGCTTGGCTGGGCCTTTGCCAGAGGGAAGGGAAAGCGCAGGAGCAGCGCGGCGAAAAGCACCGCACTGTTTGCTGCCTGTGCGGGAGCTGCGGTCTATCGGATGAATGTGTTCGATAAAATCGGCTGGTTTGATGAGAGACACTACTGCTATCTGGAAGACATTGACATCGGATGGAGAGCGCAGATTTATGGCTTTCGGAGTTATCTGGAGCCTGCTGCTGTTGTGCATCACGCAGGAAGCGCGACAACGGGATCCCGCTATAATGCGTTCAAAGAAGTCATGACGGCAGGAAACAATGCGCTCCTTTTGTATAAAAATATGCCTCCGTTTCAGTATTGGCTGAATGCGCCGCTGTGGGCGTTGGGCGGCCGGATCAAAAAGGTGTATTTTACCCGAAAGGGTCTCGGGGAAGCTTATCAGGAAGGACAGGAGCGCGGACGTTATCTTAAGGCGCTGGTGCATGATTATACCGTCTGCAGACGGTATGAGATTCCTTATAAAAAGGAATCTGTTTCGGAAGAAGCATGTGTTGCCGGGGCGGATGAGAAGCTGGAGGGAATTCTTCCGCTGTATCTGGGGGAGAAAATTCCGTTTTCCATGAGGAATCTGGGGCATTATTGCCTGATTCAGGGACAGCTGTGGATGGGAGTTCTGCGTCGGCTCGTATGACTTCGAAATGACAGGACCTGCAGCATCGGCAGGATTCTTGGCCGATATCACGGAATGCGGGAGCTCTGCGTATGCCGGGGATCAGCAGGAGACTTGGAAGTACAGATGATCAAGGATAATCAGATCTTCTTCAATCGAATACATATTGTACTGGACGGACTGGTGACGATTGCCAGCTTCCTTCTGGCCTGGGCCCTGAAGTTTCTGACTCCCCGCGCGGATTATACTCCGGGAGTTACGGCCTTGCCGGCAGAGACCTATTTCAGGACTCTGTATTTTATCGTACCCGGATATTTGATTCTGTACGGAATCTATAATCTGTATTCCTCCAAACGATCGTCAAAGGTCGGCGGAGAGCTGGCAGGCATCATTAAGGCGAATACCGTGGGGATTGGGCTGGTCATGATCAGCTTTTTCCTGCTGTCCACAAGTGTAACGGGAATGGTCGATTTCTCCCGAAGCCTGATTCTGCTTTTTTATCTGATCAATACGACATTGACCTTTCTGTACCGGCTGGCGGTGCGCAGATTTCTTTATTACATACGAAGGCGCGGGAACAACCTGAAGCATGTTATTCTGGTGGGATATTCCAGGGCAACAGAGGCCTATCTGGACCGCATCAGCGCAAACCCGCAGTGGGGGTACGTGGTGCATGGAATCCTGGATGATCACGTGCCGAGGGGAACGACCTATCGAGGCGTAAAGGTATTGGGAGCAATCGGAAATCTTGAGATCATTCTTCCGGAGAATAAGATGGACGAAATTGCCATTACACTGCCCCTGGAGGATTATGACAACTTAGAGCACATCGTGGATCAATGTGAGAGATCCGGTGTTCACACGAAATTCATTCCGGATTACGGCTCACTGTTTCCGTCAAAACCGTATACGGAGGATCTCATGGGTCTTCCGGTCATCAATATTCGATATGTGCCGCTGACCAATACATGGAATGCAATTCTGAAGCGGGGAATGGACATCGCGGGATCGATCTTCTGTATTGTACTGTTCTCACCGGTTATGCTGTTTGCCGTGATCGGTACCAGACTGAGCAGCAAAGGACCGATCATCTACAAACAGACGCGAATCGGTCTGCATTCAAAGCCGTTCACGATGTATAAATTCCGCACCATGCGCGTGCAGTCGGCGGAGGAGGAGAAGAGCGGCTGGACAACTCCCGGAGATGCCAGAGTTACTCCATTTGGAAGATTTCTGCGGCGCACCAGCATTGATGAGATGCCCCAGTTCTTCAATGTGCTGGCAGGACAGATGAGTCTGGTGGGGCCGAGGCCTGAACGACCGCAGTTTGTCGAGAAATTCCGCGAGGAGATTCCGCGCTATATGGTGAAGCATCAGGTTCGGCCGGGAATTACAGGATGGGCGCAGATCAACGGATATCGGGGTGACACCTCGATTCGAAAGAGAATTGAACACGATATCTACTATATTGAAAACTGGAGCTTTGGCTTCGATATACGGATCCTGTTCCTGACGGTGTTCAAGGGTTTTGTGAATAAAAATGCATATTGAAGCACAGACCGGCAGAATTGAGATTTATATTGTTCAGATGATGGAAGTGTAGTATCCTGTGTAATACAGTTGCGTTGAAAAAGTGCAGTCGCGGTGTGAGCTGACGAACAGATATAAGAGGTACGGGGGAACGGAATGTCCAGAAGAGGCTACGAGGATTACGACGATCGCTATGATGAAGGTTATGGCGATACAGGGACAGATTCCTATGACGACGGGTACGGAAGGAGTTATGACGATCGATACGATGACGGTTATGACGATCGATATGACAGCAGATATGATGATGGTTATGACGATCGATATGACGACGGTTATGATGATCGCTATGACGACGGGTACGAAAGAGATTATGACGATCGATACGATGACGGTTATGATGATCGTTATGATGAGGGTTACGGTGGTTCCTACGATGACTACGACGACAGATCCCGTCGCCTTGAGAGAAACAGCAGCCGTCGAAGCCGCAGCAGTTCCGGCGGCGGTCGTTCTGCCCGCAGCAGGAAAAAGGGGGGCAAGAATAAGAAGGTACGCATTGCAGTTATCGCGGCCGAGCTGGTTGTTCTCGTCGGCGTGCTGATCGGCTGGTATGTGATCAACAGCCTTGGAAAGGTAGAGAAGGTAAATCTTCCGACGGAGGAAATCAAGAACAATATGTCGGAAGAGGTGATCGAAGACACGGAAACCGGTGCAATGAAGGGATACCGCAACATTGCCTTTTTCGGTGTGGATTCGACGGAAGGAGCCCTGGATCAGAACACGAGAAGTGATTCGATCATGATCTGCTCCATCAACGAGGACACCGGAGATGTTAAGCTGATTTCCGTATATCGCGACACGCTGCTGAACATTGGAGACGGCACGTATACAAAGTGCAATGCGGCTTATTCTCAGGGCGGCGCGGAACAGGCAATTAACATGCTGAACCAGAATCTGGATATGAATATCACAGATTTTGTAACGGTCGGTTTCGGCGGACTTACAGATGTGGTGGATGCGCTGGGCGGCGTGACGATCGATGTCACAGAGGATGAGATCTCTCATTTGAACAATTATCAGTCCACGATGGCGAAGGAACTGGGCAAGAGCGGATACACTGAGGTGACGGAGGCCGGAACGCAGACGCTGAACGGTCTGCAGGCAACGGCATATTGCAGAATTCGGTATACCAGAGGCTGGGATTATAAGCGTGCGGCCAGACAGAGAGCTGTTCTGTATGCGGTGATGGACAAGGCCAAGAGTGCGAATGTGGCACAGCTCACTGAAATTGTAAATAAGGTTTCGGATGAGATTTATACTTCCTACAGTGTCAGTGACCTGGTGAACGATGTAAAGGCAATTGCCAGCTACAATGTGCAGGCCGAGGACAGCATTGAGAGCATGCAGAACGGCTTCCCGCAGGAGGACAACCGAATCCAGGCAAATCTGGGCGGGGCATTGGGAGACTGCGTTATTCCGAGGGATCTGACGGACAATGTGAAGTGGCTGCATCAGTTCCTGTTTGACGACAGCGATTACTCTCCTTCCGATACGGTACAGGAGTACAGTGATCACATCTCCGACATGACAAAGGATGCAGTAGCCGAGGAGATGACAGACGCAGATCATGCATGATCGATCCGGGAAGCGGACTGCAGTGAATAGAGGGAATCTAACTCAAGGGGGAGAGCCGATGGTTCTCTCCCTTTATGATTTTCATTTCGGTCAGCCATCTATGCTATAATGG